>NZ_JBVJHZ010000003.1:21318-217207 GCF_055586545.1 Glycomyces sp. NPDC050141
GGGCGGTGGCGGTGGCGGTGGCGGTGGCGGTGGCGGTGGCGGTGGCGGTGGCGGTGGCGGTGGCGGTGGCGGTGGCGGTGGCGGTGGCGGTGGCGGTGGCGGCTCGGAACACGTTGCCGCGGCCGGGCGCCGCCCGGCCGCTGGCGGTTACGGGATCAGGACCACCTTTCCCGTTGTTCCCCGGTTCTCCAGGGCGCTGTGGGCTTCGGCCGCTTCGGAGAGCTTGAAGGTGTGGACTGCGGGGCGCAGTCTTCCGGCCGCTAGCTCTGCCAGGGACCGCTCTTCGAGGCTGCGGAGGCCGCCCAGCTTCTCCAGGAGCTTCGGGCCCAGGGCGCCGGAGACGGTGAGGCCTCGGCCGACGATGTCCGCGACCGTGGCCTCGGTGGCCTTTCCGGCGGACCAGCCGAAGACGACCATGCGGCCGCCGAAGCCGAGCCGGTCGAAGGCCGCCCGGCCCGTCTCGCCGCCGACCGAGTCGAACAGGAGGGTCGCTTCGCGGCCCTCCAAGGCCTTGTCCAGCACCGAGGTCCAGTCTGCGGCCTTGTAGTCGATCGCCGCGTCGGCGCCGTTCTCGGCGACCTGACGGACCTTGTCCGGGCCGCCGGCGAGGCCGACCACGTAGGCGCCGGCGTTCTTCGCGGCCTGCACCAGGAGGGTGCCGATGCCGCCAGCGGCGGCCGGCACGATCACGACGTCTTCGGCGGTGACCGGGCCGACCGAGAGGACCATGAGCGCGGTGCGGCCGGTGCCGATCATCGCGATCGCCTCGGCGAACCCGGCGCCGTCGGGGATCTCGTGGACGTTCTCGACCTCGCGGACGGCCTTCTCGGCGTACCCGGCGGAAGCGAAGCCGAGGTGGGCGACCACGCGCTTGCCGATCCAGGAGGCGTCGACGCCCTCGCCGACCGCGTCGACGATCCCGGCGGCTTCGCGGCCGGGGATCATCGGCAGCGGCGGCAGCGGGTACGGGCCGTTCTTGTCGCCGCTGCGGAAGGTCGTGTCCAGGAGGTGGACCCCGGCGGCGCGGGTGTCGATGCGCAGCTGGCCGGGGCCCGGCTCGGGGTCGGACACCTCCTCGTACACGAGGACCTCGGGGCCGCCGAATTCGTGTTGCCTGATCGCGTGCATCTCTTCCCTCGTCTCGTTCGGTGGGTGTGCACTCAACTCTAGGAATCGGGCGACTGGTGCCGCATCTGTCGAACGACCTGAGTTGCCCCTGACGAAAGTCAGGGGTGGGGGAAGAGCGGTAATCCGGGGTCGATGCCCAGGCCTGTCAGGAGGGTTCGGGCCTCGTCGCGGCGGTCGTCGGCTTCTTCGGGGTGGCCTGCGGCCTGGTAGGCGTTGGCGAGGGCGAGGAGGCTGCGGGCCTGGCGCAGGGGATCGGGCATCGCAGCGAAGACGTCGCAGGCCTGGCGGCCCATGCGGATCGCCCTGCGCAGGTCGCCTTCGGCGGTGTGCAGCTTGCACATCACGCGGGCTTTGACGGCGAGCGATTCGGAGGTCTCGTAGCGGGCGAGGTGCGCGACCCGGTCGAGCGTGTCCCGCACCTGGTCGAACTGCTCGGTGTCGACGTACAGGTCCGCAAGCCAGTACGTGTAGATCAGCAGGTGCCGCCAGTTGTTGAACTGCTCGACCAGTTCGAGGCTGCGCAGCAGCGCGGCCTCGGCGCGCGGGTTGTCCTCGTCGGCGCGGTGGACCGCGAACTGCCGGAAGTACAGCCGCGACTGGTAGTACTTCGACGGGTGGTCGCGCAGCATCTCGGCGATCTCGCGGCTCAGGTTCTCGGCGGCGCTGATGCGGCCCTGGTCGACGTAGAGCTCCGAGAGAGACAGCAGCGGATAGACGGTGGTCGGCCCGTCGTCGGCCGCCGCGTCCAGGTCGCGGGCCTTCAACAGCAGCGCCTCGGCCTCGGCGAAGATCCCCATGCGCCGCAGCACGGTCCCCAGCGAGGTCAGCACCTCGACCCGCACCTTCCGGTTCCCCGAGCGCTCGGCCGCGACCACCGCCTCGCGCAGCAGCGACACCGCCTCCCGGTACCGCCCGAGCTGCGTCAGCGTGGTCGCGAGGTCGTTGCGGGCTTTGCCCGTGGCGTCGCCGTGCGGGGTCAGGCGCAGGTATTCGAGGGTCTTCTCCGCGTACGCCTTCGACTTGTGCAGGTCCCCGGCCGCGAACGCGACCGCATCGGCCAGCGCGTATGCGCGCACCGCGTCCATCGGCTCGGCCGAGCGCGTGCCGGTCTCGATGCCGCGTTCGGCGACATAAGCGAGTTCGGGCAGCTCGTAGAGCGAGTCGGAGAGCGCCCGGCGGTTCGCGGCGTCGTCCCGGTAGCCCGCGTCGGCGAAGGAGATGAGGCGGGAGAGGAGCCGGGAGACGTGCGGGTGGCCGTTCCATTCGAGGAACGTGGCCACGATGTTGCGGTACTCCAGGACCGGCAGCCGCGTGGAGCCCTTCGCGTACCACGCGACCGCTTGTTCGCGGAGCCGTTGCAGCGCAGCGGGGTCGAACGCGGACTCGGCCTTCTGTCGGGCGTACTCGCGCACGAGGTCGTGGAAGCGGTAGCGGCCGGGCCGGTACTCGTCGATGCGGTGGGCGGCGACGAGGTTGGCCAGGAGCCGTTCGGCCGCTTCGGGTTCCCAGGTGACGAGCGCGCACGCGAGGCCTTTGGAGAAGTCGGTGCCGGGCAGGTACGCGAGGTTGAGGTACAACAACTCCTCTTCCGGTTCGAGCGCCTGGTAGGAGAGGTCGAACGCGGCGGCGACGGTGGTGGTGGGGTCGCCTTCGACGGCGAGGCGGGAGAGCCGGTCGTGCCCGGCGAGGGCGGTCGCGGTCTCGGCGAGGGTGGTGCCGGGCTGCGCGTCGAGGTTGGTGCCGACGATGCGCAGGGCGAGGGGGAGGCCGCCGCAGAGTTCGGCGACCCGTTGGGCCGCTTCGGTTTCGCGTGCGACGCGGCCTGAGCCGATGAGGCTTTCGAGGAGGCCCACGGCGTCGGCGTCGTCGAGGGCGCCGACGGTGAGCTGGCGGATGTCGTGGGCGGCGGCGAGGTCGGGGAGGCGGCCGCGGCTGGTGACGACGGCGACGCAGCCGCTGGTGGCGGGCAGGAGCGGCAGCACCTGGGTCGAGTTGCGGGCGTTGTCGAGGATGAGCAGGGTCCGGGTGTCGGCGAGGCGCGAGCGCAGCAGCGCGGCGGCCTCGTCGAGGCCGGAGGGGATCGCCTCGGTGGGGACTCGCAGGGCCCGCAGGAACCCGGCGAGGGCGTCCAGCGGCGCGAGTGAAGGGGTGCGGTCGAAGCCGCGGAGGTTCACGTACAGCTGCCCGTCGGGGAACCGCTCGCGCACCCGGTGCGCCCAGTGGAGTGCGAGCGTGGTCTTCCCGGAGCCGCCGATGCCGGAGATGACGGCGACCTGCGGGCCGCCTTCGAGGAGCCGGTCGAGGGCGGTGAGCTGGGCGGTGCGGCCGGTGAAGTGGATGCTGTCGGAGGGCAGCTGCGCGGGCGCGGGGAGTTGGGCGCGGGGCTTGGGGGAAGCGGGTCGCGGTGCGGCCCTGAGGGACGGGTCGTCGCGGAGTATCGCGGTGTGGAGGTGCTTGAGGCGCTGGCCGGGGTCGATGCCGAGTTCTTCGGCGAGTTGGAGGCGGATCGACTCGTACACGTCGAGTGCTTCGGCGGGCCGGTCCTCGCGGTAGAGGGAGGTCATGAGCAGTTCGGCCGTGTGCTGGCGGTACGGGTGGGCTTCGAGGACGCGGCGCAGGTCGGCCACGACGGAGACCCCTGTGGCGAGCGCGAGTTCGAGTTCGGCGCGCGATTCCTCGGCGGCGGCGCGCTCCTCGTCCCAGCGGCGCGCGCCCGATTCGATGACGCGGCCGCCGAGTCCGGCCAGGGTGGGCCCCCGCCAGAGTTCGAGGGCTTCCCGCAGACTCAGCAGGGCCGCTTCGGGTTCGGAGGCCGCCTCCTGTTCGCGGGCGATGCGGACGGTGCGCTGGAACTGCAGCGAGTCGAGTTTCTCGGCCCGCACGCGCAGGCGGTAGCCGTCGCCGACGGTCTCGATCTCGCTGGTGCCCATGGGGAGGATGAGTCCGCGGGCGCTGGCGACGGTGTTCTGGATCTGCCGCCGGGCGGTCGCGGGCGGCGCCTCTTCCCAGAGGGCGTCGACGAGTTTCGGCAGTGGCACGACGTGCCCGGCTTCCAGGAGCAGCACGGCGAGCAGCCTTGGCAGGGTCCGCCCGGGCAGCGCCACGGGCAGGCCCTCCCAGGCCAGCTGCAGGGGCCCGAGGATGCCGAAGTCCACGGTCCACCTCCCGGGGAGTCGAGGTGCGGCCGTCAATACATGGGGACGATTCCAGTCTATGGGCAGATCGTGATCAATTGGGAACGGTTGCAAGGGGTTTCCGCAGAGTGACCGTGCAGGTACCGGTTGGTGTCTCATGAACGACTCGTGAAGGTCTTGACGGGGCCGAGACGATGCTCGGGTTATCGAGCGAAGGAGGAGCGATGTTCACGAGACAGCGTCCCGAGTCCCAGACCAAGCCGCAGGAGGCCCGCGCCCGCTTCCGGGGCGGCCTGGTCGCCACCACGAGCGGCTGGTCGCAGGGGTACGTGCAGGCCAACCTGGTGTCGGTCCCGGCCCAGCACGCGATCGCCTTGCGGCGCTTCGCGGTGCGCAACCCGCGGGCCTGCCCGCTGCTGGACGTGGTCGCGCCCGGCCGCTACTGGACGGAGCTGGCGTTCGGCGCGGACCTGCGCCGCGACCTCCCGGCCTACCGGGTGTGGCGCAAGGGCGAGCTGGTCGCCGAGCGCACCGACGTGGCCGACCTGTGGAGCTCCGACCTGGTGACCTTCCTGACCGGCTGCACGTTCACGTTCGAGCCGTTCCTGGAGCGGGCGGGCATCCCGCTGCGCCACCTGGAGCAGGGCGTCAACGTGCCGATGTACCGCACCAACCTGAAGGCCCTGGGCGCCAGGCGCTTCCGGGGCCCGGTGGTGGTCTCGATGCGGCCGATGCCCGCGGCGATGGCCGACCACGCGGCGGCGATCACCGCCGACATGCCGTACGCGCACGGCGCGCCCGTCCACATCGGACGACCGGCCGCGATCGGCATCCGCGATCTCGACCGCCCCGACTTCGGCGACCCGGTGCGCCTCCACGACGGCGACGTGCCCGTGTTCTGGGCCTGCGGCGTGACGCTTCAGGAAGCGGTCGTGAAGGCCAAGCTGCCGTTCGCGATCACCCACGCGCCCGGGCACATGCTCATCACCGACCGCCGCGCGAAGATCAACGGCACCGGTGAAATCCCCCTGGTTTTTTGAGCGCAGTATCCGCTAGACCGGGCCCGGCGCCACGGATGCGGGCGCCGGTTCCGGCAGGCGGAACAGGCCCAGGAAGCGTTCGGCCATCGCCTGGTCGCCCTGGACGGTGACGCGGCCCGCGTGCAGCGACACGTCGAGGCTGCGGCCGCCGAGGGTCAGGCGCTTGAGCGTCTCGGCGTCTGTGCGGATCACCGCGTGCGGGTGCTCGGGCCGGCCGGGGGCCAGGAGCAGCTGCGCGTCGATGATCTCGGCGATGAACGGCCGGTCGTCGACCCACAGTTCGAAGGCCGCGTCGAAACCGCGCGCGGCCACAGGCATGAACAGCGTCCGCATCGAGAGGATCAGCGCGTCCGCGCCCATCGGCGCGTCCAGCGGGATCGCGGCCGAACGCGCGCCCCAGCGCAGCAGGAACACGATGACCGGTTCGAGGTCGCGGCCCCACTCGGTGAGTTCGTACACCTTGGACGCGGCCGGAGGCGGCAGGCGGCGTTTGGACACCACGCCGTGGGCCTCGAGCTCGCGCAGGCGCTGGGACAGGACGTTGGCGCTGGCCCCGTGGAGGCCGGCCCGGAGGTCGGTGAAGCGCTTCGGTCCGAGCAGCAGTTCGCGGACGATGAGGAGCGACCAGCGCTCGCCGACGAGGTCGAGCGCGTGGGCGGCAGGGCAGCCGTCGCCATAGGTGCGCACGGTTCCTCCAGTACCAGAGAGGGGTGAAACCGCTGGTGAATATCATTGCGGTAGTACGTATTCATCATAGAGTCACGTAAGGCGAGCTTCAAGTCCTGGTTAATGACCAACAGATCTCGAAACGGTAACGTGCGCTCTGTAAAAGGTGCGTGTCCGGCAGCCCGTCCGCCTTGCGCCGGGAGGGATCGTGCGGCACCATTCATTTCGTGCCACGACTTACCGCCTCCTCGCTGATGGAGCACCACCAAGCCGCCAGCACCCTCGTCGCGCTCCTCGAGGGCAACGGCCGCTTCGTCGCGGGCGAGCCGCGCTACAAGCGCGACATCAAGGCGGCCCGCGAGGCCGCCCCCGGGCAGCGGCCCAGCGCCGCCGTGTTCACGTGCATCGACTCGCGCGTGACCGCCGAGAGCGTGTTCGACTGCGACTTCGGCCAGCTCCTGGTCGTGCGCACGGCCGGGCACGTGCCCGACCGGGCCGCCGTCGGCTCGCTCGAGTTCGCGGCCGCGGAGATGGGCGTCTCCCTGGTGGTCGTGCTCGGGCACGAGCGCTGCGGCGCGATCGACGCCGCCCTGCACGCGGTCGAGGACGACGCCCACGACCCGCGCACCGACTACCTCGTCGAGCAGCTGTGGCAGCCCGCCTCCCAGGCGTGGTCCGAGACGAAGGACCCCGAAGAGGCCGCGTCGCGCGCGCTGCGCCTCCAGGTCCGCCGCACCGTCGCCGACCTCGGCCGCCGCGAGAACCTCGAAGGCGTGCTCGTCGTCGGCGCCGTCTACGACCTGGACACGGGCAAAGTAAGCCTCATCGACGAGAACTGATAGCGAAGAGCTGTCAGAATCGGGGTATGAGCGACCAACCCTTGACCGAGGCCGAGATCGAGCTCGCGCTGTCGGAACTGCCCGGCTGGAGCCACGTCGGCGACAAGCTCGAGCAGACCTGGACCTTCGACGGGCACCTGCGGGCCCTCGCCGCCGCGTCCGCCGTCGGCTTCCTCAGCGAGCAGCGCAACCACCACGCCGACCTGACGATCAACTACAACCGGCTCCGCGTCTCCACGACCACCCACTCGGCGGGGAACAAGGTCTCCGTGAAGGACACCGACCTCGCCAGGGCGGTCAGCGACCTCCTGGAATAAGGCGCGAGTGGCTGCTGCGTCCCGTGGTGCGCCTGTGCTCCCGATGCTTACGACCTGCGAAAACAGGGCATGCAAAGGGCCTTCTTCTCTGCGATGATGAAGAAAGCACAGGTGGGAGCATGTCATGGACGCATATGCCGCTCGGGCCTCCAGGACCGACAAGCGCATCGCCCTCGACCGCCTCGCCAGGGCCCGGCGCAAGGGCATGATCGACACCCGGGAGTACCGTCTGCGGCGGCGGCTGGCCGAACAGGCCGACAGCATCGCCGACCTCCAGACCCTCCTGCTCGACGTGGGCGACGACCAGCTCGGCCGGGACCACTGGCGTTACGGCCGCTGGCGCGGGCCGGTCAAGGACGGTCGCGAACTCGAGATCCAGCGCGTCGTGGGCGCGGTGTTCCTCTCCGCCGCGCTCGTCGTGGTGGTCGTCTGCGTGTGGGTCGCGATCATCGTCTACGAGCACTTTCAACCGTAGTTAGGCGACGAGGGCTTTCAGCTTGTCCCGCAGGCCGTCCAGGTGCTCGGCGATCCACGGCATCTCGAGCGGGTCGTCCGAGAGCAGCGCCGCGAGCCGCTCGGAGTCGGAGTCGCCGTAGATGCCGGTGACGGCCACGCGGATCGTCAGCGCGGCAGGCTCGTCACCGAACGCGTCCCCCGCGATGACCACGATCCCGAACTCGTCCAAGAGGACCCGCGCGAGGTCGGCGCTCGTGCGCACGCCCCAGCGCTCGGCCAGCGCCGCGCGCAGCGGCCCGAACTCCGGCCACACGTAGAACCCGCCCTGCGGGACGCGCACGTCGCAGCCGACGGCCGCGAAGACCTCGGCGACGGCGTTCGCGACCGCGCCGTGCAGGCGCCGCGACATGGCGACCCGGTCGACGAGCTCGGCCGGGTCCGACCACGCGTACGCGGCGGCGTGCTGCATCGGCAGCGGCGCCGAGGACCACAGTTCGGAGGCGATGCCCCGCACCGTCTCCTGCAGCCGCTGCCCCAGTTCCGAATCGGGGAAGCGGGCCGCGCCGATGCGCCAGCCGCCGAGGGCGTAGTTCTTGGAGAGCGCCGTGGTCGTCACCGTGCGCTCGGGCGCCCACTGGCTGGGGGAGGGGAACGGCCCGTCCTTGAACACGAGGTCGCGGTAGATCTCGTCGGCGACGATGACCAGGTCGAGCTCGCGCGCGGCCGCGCACAGGGCCTTCACGGACGCTTCGGACGCGAGGCGCCCGGTCGGGTTGTCCGGCAACGTGACAACGACCAGTCGCGGGTCCCGGCCCGCCGCCCGCGCCTCCAGCACCGCGGCGGTCATGAGCGCCGCGTCGGGCACGCCGCCCTCGCCGTGCGGCACGGGCACGCGGACCGGCTCGCGGCCGAGCAGCTGCGACTGGGCCGCGTACGACACCCACGCGGGCGCCGGGAGCACCACGTCCCCGCCGACGGCGTGCTGCAGCGCGAACAGCAGCGGCTTCGACCCCGGTCCGAGGAGCATCTGGGACGCCTCGGTCGGGTTGCCCCGGCGGGTCCAGTACCCGGCGGCGGCCTCGCGGGCCTCGTCGGTCCCGGCCACGGGCCCGTACGCGATCTTCCCGGCGGCCTGCGCGAGGCGCTGGCCCAGCAAGGGGTGCAACGGAATCCCGGCCTCACCGAAGCCGAGCGCGAGCACCTCCAGCCCGGCGGCGCGGCGAGCGGCGATGGCTTCGTTGGCGGCGAGGGTTGCGGAGACGGTCACGGGTGGCTCCTTGATGGAAGGTCGCAGACCTGCACCAATCTGCCCCGAATGGAGCATCAACGCAAGTATTTCTACCTTTCGCCGAGGGTAAGATTTCCTTATGCTCGACGTGCGCCGCCTGCGGCTTCTCTACGAATTCGCGGCCCAGGGATCGATAACCGCCACTGCCGCGGCGACCGGCCAGACCGCCTCCGCCGTCTCACAGCAGTTGGCCGCCTTGGAGAAGGAGACCGGTGTCTCGCTCCTCGAACGCACCGCCCGCTCCGCCCAATTGACCGACGCCGGACGCCGCCTCGTCGCCCACACCGCCCGCATCCTCGAAGCGATCGACGCCGCCGAGACCGACCTCGCCGCCGAAGCCGGCGAACCGCGCGGCCGCGTCACCGTCACCGCGTTCCCCACCGTCGCCGTCGCCCTCGCCGGCCCCATCGTGCGCCGCCTGCGCCGCTACCCCGAATTGCAGATGGTCCTGCTCCAGCAGCACACCGTCTCCGAATCGCTCGCGCGCGTCCGCTCCGGCGAGATCGACCTGGCCCTCATCGACGACTGGTCCGGCCAGCGCCGCCCCGCCACGACCGGCCCGCTCACCTTCCACCACCTCGTCAACGACCCGCTCGTCGCCGTCCTCCCGCTCAGACACCCCTTGGCGGACAACGAGGTCCTGTCGGCGCACGCGCTCGCGGCGGAGTCCTGGATCGCCTCCCCGGAAGGCGAGCCCTCGCGGATGGCGCTGGCGCGGCTGTGGCGGAACGAGGGCATCAGCGCGCCGGTCTCGGAGTTCGAGGGCCTCGACACGATCCTCACCCTCGTGGCGAAGGGCCTCGGGGTGACGGTGGCGCCGTGGATGGCCGCCGCCGAACGCAAGGACGTGGAGGTGCGCAAGGTCGCCGAGGACCTGCCGGGCCGGGACGTCTACGTCGTCCACCGGACGGCCTCGACGGGCCGCCCGGCGGTGATGACCGTGCTCCAGGCCCTCCACCAGGCCGCCAGGAAGCTCATGACGGCCGCAGAGAAGTTCTAGCGGAGCTGCGAGGGCGGGAACTTCTCGTCCTCGTCCCAGGCCGCCGCCTCCGGCTTCGGCTTGGGCCCCGGCTTCTCCTTGGGGGCCTTGGGCTCCTTCGGCTTCGGCTGCCAGCGCGCCAGGTACGAGGCGAGCCAGGTCGTGATCGGCACGGCCGCGATGAGGCCGAGCGTGCCCGCCACGGACCGCACGATCTCGGTGGCGATCGTCTGGCTCGTGAGCACCTGCTCCAGCGGCCGGTTCGCGGCACTGATGAGCACCAGCAGCGGCAGCGACGCGCCCGCGTACGCGAGCACGAGCGTGTTCACCACCGAGGTCAGGTGGTCGCGCCCGACCCGCATCCCCGACTTGAACAGCCGCGCGGTGCCCCACTGCGGGTTGGCTTTCGCGACCTCGTCCACCGTGGCGGCCTGCGAGACCGTCACGTCGTCGATCACGCCGAGCGCGCCGATGAGGATGCCCGCCAGGAGCAGGCCGGACATGTCGATCGGGTACTGCAGCGCCAGGTTCGTGGTGTTCTCGTCGAGCACCCCGTTGAGCTTCGTGAGGTTCACGGCCGCCTCGGCGAGCAGCACCGTGAACACGAGCGACGCCAGTGTCCCGACCACTGCCACCGTCGTCGTCCGGTTCCAGCCGTGCCCCAGGTACAGCGAGACGAGCATGATCGCGGACGAGCCGACCACCGCCACGAGGATCGGCGAGGACCCGTCCAGGATCGCCGGGACCATGAACAGGAGCACCACCGCGAACGTGATGCCGAGGCTGACGAGCGACCGCGCGCCCTTCCAGCGCCCGAACGCGACCACGGCGAGCGCGAACGCGATCGCCAGCGCCCACAGTGCGCTCGCCCGGTCGTGGTCGATGATGTGGAACTGCTGGCCCGAGACCGAGTCCGGCGTGTAGATGAGGATGACGTCGTCCCCGGGCTCGACGACGGGAGCGCCAGGGCCGCTGGGGATGTCGACGACCGCCTCCTCGCCCTCGTGCTCGCCCGAGAGGAGCCGCACGACCACGTCGCCGCAGACCGTGGCCTGCAGCTGCTCGTTCAGCTCCGCGTCCGCTTCCTCGCACTCGGTCTCGTTCACCGTGAGCACGTGCCCGTCGACCTCGGTGCCGTACCCCTCGATCGAGGAGGCGTCCTCGACCCCGGAGGGCCACAGCAGGATCAGGCCGAGGATCGTCGCGGCCGCCGCCGGGACCAGGACCCACAGGGCCGCGCGCGGGACGGCGTCGTTGGGGACCATATGACTGTGCTGCAGAGAATCCTGGTTCACGCCCGTGAGCTTACGATCCCCCGCACCCGTTGCCGCGCAGCAGCGCGCCCCGCCCGTACACGTCGGACAAATCCGTCCGTATCGGAGCAACTACCAGCGGTCGGCGACTGTAGCGCTCCAGTCGCCCACAGTCATTACCGTTCACACGTCCACAGGATCGACCCAGCGGACCGCGGAGTAATTGCGCCACAAGTGGAGCAGTGCCGGGTCCCCGCGGACCAGCAGATCATCGAACGGCAGCCGGTTCCACAGCGCCAGGTACAACAGCTCCACCGGGCCCTCGATGACGCAGTGCGGGGTCTCGACCTCGCTGAACGTCACGAGCGGACCCGTGTCGGTGGGGTGGATGTACCAGTCGCCGCGCCCCGGCGGCAGATCGGTCGCATGGATGTGGAGCACGGACGGCCGCAGCGCCCGCACCCGGCTCGACGGCCTGCCGTGGAAACCCAGCAGCAGCTCGTCGATACCGTCGGCCGCGAACTCGGGGCCGACCGGTGATATCTCGTCGCCCCGGGCCTGTTCGGCGTCGACGCGGTGGATGGTGGTCTCGTGGGCCTGCCTTCTGACCCAGAAGCGGCGCGACGACTCGGAGGGGAACATCTGCCAGCACTGGAGCCCGCTCGGAGCGGCCTCCAGTGCGGCCGCAAGCCGCAGGAGCCCTTCGCGGACCCAGTCGACCAGCAGGTCCTCGTGCGGCATGGGCCCCACGAGGTGCTGGAACTCCTGTTTCCGCGGATCGTAAGGCAACGCTCCGCCCACGATCGCCGCCGCCCATCGATGGACGGTCCCGATGTGGGTCAAGAGGTCCTTGACGTTCCAGCCCGGACAGGTGGGCACACTCGCGGTCAGCGCGAGCTCTCCACCAGCGACAGCGATCCGCTCCCCTTCGGTGCGCAGCACGTTGATTTGATCGCCGATGTTCATCCCCTGAAGTTTCGCACCTGTGTCGTGAATTACGCAAGCTCGGGCGGTGGACCGATACACAAGTGTTAAACCGGTGGAGCGGTGGCGAGTCGGACGCGAGCAGACACATGGCACTTGCGCCACACCCGCCGTAGCATCGAGCCGTGCTCCACCGGCTTCTCGTCGTCACCGACCTTCCCGGCAGCCCGCGGCCGCTCGTCGAGCAGGTCGCGCTGGCGCTGCGGGGCGGTCCGTTCGCGCTCGTCCTGCGCGACAAGCAGCTGGAGTGGGAGGAACGGCTCGCCTTGGCGGGGGAGCTGCAGCCGATCCTGGACGCTTCGGGCGGGATGCTCATCATCTCCGACCCCGCCGGACCCGTTGCGGCAGCGCATCTTTCGAGAAATTTCCCGATTCCAGCGCCGCGCCCGGCGCTCCTCGGCCGCTCCGTCCACGCGGGCGAGCCGATCGACCCGGGCCTGGACTACTGCACCTTGTCGCCGATATGGCTCACCGACTCAAAACCCGGCTACGGGCCCGCGATCGGGCCCGCCGCGCTGCGGGAGGCATGCGCGGCGGGCCCGGTCCCGGTGTACGCGCTCGGCGGCGTGACCAGCCCTGACAGGGCCCGCGCCGCAAGGGAGGCGGGTGCGGCGGGAGTCGCTGTCATGGGCGCGGTCATGCGCGCCGCCGACCCGGAGCGCGCGGTGCGCGGGCTCCGGAAAGCGCTCTGCTAGCGGTCGAGGCCGTTGTCGGCGATGACCTTCGAGTAGAACTTCGCGCTGTCCTTCGGGGTGCGCACCTGGGTCGCGTAGTCGACGTGGACGATCCCGAACCGCTTGTCGTAGCCGAAGGCCCACTCGAAGTTGTCCATGAGCGACCAGGCGGTGTAGCCGCGCACGTCGGCGCCGGCCTCGATCGCGTCGTGGACGGCCGCGATGTGCGAGCGCAGGTACGCGACGCGCTCGACGTCGTGGACCTCGCCGTCCGCGCCCGGACCGGTCGGGTAGGCCGCGCCGTTCTCGGTGATCATCGTGGGGACGCCGTAGTCCTTGTGGATGCGCACCAGGAGGTCCGTCAGGCCCGACGCGTCCACGGGCCAGCCCATGTCGGTGAAGTCCAGGCCCTCGGGCGTGTAGCCCTCGATGCCGACCGCGCCGGGGTTGACGTCGATCTCGGGGGCGTCCGGGTTGGCGCGCAGCCAGGTCGGGCAGTAGTAGTTGATGCCGAGCACGTCGATCGGCTGGTTGATCTGGGCGAGGTCGCCCTCTTTGACGAACGACCAGTCGGTGTGGTGCTGGGTCCGCTCGATGACGTCCGCGGGGTACTGGCCGCGCAGGATCGGGTCGAAGAAGACCCGGTTCGCGATGCCGTCCACGATCCGCACGGCTTCCTCTTCGCCGCGGCACTGGGTCGGGTTGAGCACGATCGAGACCTGGTCGGCCCCGGCCGCGCGCAGCGCCTGCACGGCGAGGCCGTGCGCGAGGTTGAGGTGGTGCACGGACGCGAGCGCCGCGGCGGGCTCGGTGCGGCCCGGCGCGTGGTGGCCGTTGCCGTAGCCGAGGAACGCCGAGCACCACGGCTCGTTGAGGGTCCACCAGGTGTGGACGCGGTCGGAGAGGCGGGCGCCGACGATCGCGGCGTAGTCGCCGAAGCGCTCGGCGGTCTCGCGCTCGGGCCAGCCGCCGCGGTCCTCGAAGGACTGCGGGAGGTCCCAGTGGTAGAGCGTCGGCATCGGCTTGATCCCGGCCGCCACCAGCTTGTCGACGAGCCGGTCGTAGAAGTCCAGGCCCTTGGGGTTGGCCGGACCCGTGCCGTCGGGCTGGATGCGCGGCCACGCGATCGAGAACCGGTAGGTGTCGACGCCGAGGGACTTCATCAGCGCGACGTCCTCGTCGACGCGGTGGTAGTGGTCGCAGGCCACGGCGCCGGACTGGCCGCGCCAGGTCTTGCCGGGGGTCGCCGAGAACGTGTCCCAGATGGACTGGCCCCGGCCGTCCTCGGTCGCCGCGCCCTCGATTTGATAGGAGGCCGTGGCGGTTCCCCACAGGAATCCCTGGGGGAAGGTCAGCTGCGTCATCGATCGCACCTTTCGCGAACTATAGGAAACAGTTTGCCGGGCCCCGGAATGATACGTCATTGGAATCGCTCCCATGAATCGGGTACTTGCAGATATCGATCCAATGCCGCCCGGTAACGATTCGGCAATGCACACTTGACAATCAGTGTTACCCAGAGCACCATTGCCTGCGTCGCCCCAACGGCGGGTGAGGCAGTCCCTACCAGCGGTGGAACCGGTGAGAGCGGTTCCCCTCAGGCGGGGACGGGAGGCAGTCGGACTCGCCGGGCGCACCACACCTGCGAAGAGAGGGAAACCCCGATGAGCAAGACACGAAGAATCTCCTGCCTTGCGGCTGCCGCCAGTGCCACCGCGCTCGCCGTGACGGCGTGCGGCGCCCCCGACGAGGGCAGCGAGCAAGAAGAGTTCAACATCCGCGGCGAGATCCCCGCCGCCGCCGAGGACTGCGCGCAGTACGACGCCTACGGCGACTTCGAGGACGAGACCGTCACCATCTTCGCGTCCATCCTGGACCAAGAAGCCGACGAGATGCAGGCCGGCTGGTACTACTTCGAAGAGTGCACCGGCATCAACATCGAGTACGAGGGCACCGCCCAGTTCGAGGCCGACATGAAGGTCCGCGTCGACGGCGGCACCGCCCCCGACATCGCGCTCTTCCCGCAGCCCGGCCTCATGTCCAACTTCAAGGACGACCTCGTCCCGGCCTCCGACGCGCTCTCCGCGCTCGCCACCGAGGGCTGGTCCGCGGACTGGCTCGAGTACGGCACCATCGACGGCCAGCTCTACGCCGCGCCGAACTCCGCGAACGCCAAGTCCTTCATCTGGTACTCGCCGCAGTTCTTCGCCGACAACGGCTACACCGTCCCGACCACCTGGGACGAGCTGATCACCCTCTCCGACACGATCGCCGCCTCCGGGACGACCCCGTGGTGCGCCGGCTTCGAGTCCGGCGGCGCCACCGGCTGGCCCGGCACCGACTGGATCGAGGACATCGTCCTGCGCGAGAGCACCGACCTGTACGACCAGTGGGTCAACCACGAGATCCCGTTCAACGACCCGCAGATCGTCGCCGCGATCGACAAGGCCGGCACCGTGCTGCAGAACCAGGACTACATCTTCAACGGTCCTGACACCATCAGCTCCACCGCGTTCCAGACCGCCGGTCACCCGGTCCTGAACAACGAGTGCGCCTTCTACCGCATGGCCTCCTTCTACGGCGCCATGTGGCCCGAGGACACCGTCGTGGCCGAGGACGGCGACGTGTTCGCGTTCCGCTTCCCCGAGACCAACGCCGGTGACAACACCATGCTCGTCGGCGGCGAGTTCGTGGCCGCCTTCTCGGACTCCGAGGCGACCGAGGCCACCCGCCAGTTCCTCGCTTCCGAGCTCTACCACAGCACCCGCCTGCAGACCGGCCCGTGGAGCACCGCCCAGCAGGGCGTCGACGCCACCGTCGCCACGACCCCGGTGAACGTCTTCGCCACCGAGATCCTGACCGACCCGGCCGTCACCGTCCGCTTCGACGGCTCGGACCTCATGCCCGGTGAGGTCGGCGCCTCGTCCTTCTGGACCGGCATCGTCGAATGGGCCGACGGGGCCAAGACCTCGCAGCAGATGGCCGACGACATCGAAGCCTCCTGGCCGTAAACCCCGGCCCGTGTAGCTGACAAGAAGCCGAGCGGGGCCCACCGGCCCCGCTCGGCCCATTGCATCCCGGATACCTGGAGTCACTCACAGTGGACATCTCCGATTACACCGACCGCTTCGGCCTGCTGGGCGTCGGCCTGGTCGCCTTCGCGGCGGTCCTCCTGGCCCTCTACGGCCTCGCCGAACTGGCCTCGCGCCGCGACCGCAGCCGTGCGGTCGCGTTCGTGTTCCTGGCCCCCGCCGTCCTGTTCCTCGTGGTCGGCCTCGTCTACCCCGCGATCCGCACCGTCGCCATGTCGTTCTTCTCCGGCGACGGCACCGAGTTCGTCGGGCTCGACAACTACACCTGGGCCGTCACCGACCCCGACGCCCTGAAAGTCCTCATCAACACCGTCCTGTGGATCGTCATCGTCCCGCTCGTCTCCACAGTGGTCGGCCTCGTCTACGCCGTCCTCATCGACGGCCGCAAGGGCGAGCGCGCCTACAAGGCCCTCGTGTTCCTCCCGATGGGCATCTCCTTCGTGGGCGCCTCGATCATCTGGAAGCTCGTCTACGAGTACGACGCCTCCGGGGACCAGATCGGCCTGCTCAACCAGATCCTCGTGTGGTCCGGCGGCGAGCCCGTCAACTGGCTCAACGAGACTCCCTGGAACAACCTGCTGCTCATGGTCGTCCTCGTGTGGATCGAGGTCGGCTTCGCCACCGTCGTCCTCTCTGCCGCGCTCAAGGGCGTGCCCACCGAGATCGTCGAGGCCGCCCGCATCGACGGCGCCAGCCCGTCGGAGATCTTCTGGAACGTCACCGTCCCGTCGATCCGCTCGGCCATCGTCGTCGTCGCCGTCACCGTCTTCATCGCCACGCTGAAGCTCTTCGACATCGTGCGGGCCATGACCGGCGGCCACCACGGCACGGACGTCCTCGCCCACAACATGTGGGACCAGGCCTTCCGGCTCGGCAACGACGGACGCGGCGCCACCATGGCCGTCCTGCTGTTCGCGCTCGTCATCCCCGTCGTCATCTACCAGGTGCGCAACATGCGCCGCCAGGAACTGGAGACCCGATGAGCACCGACACCCAGGCGCCCGAGCAGGCCCCGAAGATCGGCGAGACGCGGGGCGCCCGCATCCGCCGCGTCCTCTCCAGCCGCGCCGCCAGCGTCGTCGCCCTCGTCATCGCCGCACTGTGGACGATCCCGACCGCCGGGCTCTTCATCTCCTCGCTGCGGCCCGAGGACGACATCAACGAGTCGGGCTGGTGGATGTTCTTCACCAACCCCGGCTCGGCCACACTGGAGACCTACAACTACGTCCTGTACTCGAACACGCAGGGCGGCGGGCTCATCCGCAACCTCATCAACACGATCGTCATCACCATCCCCGGCGTGATCGTGCCGGTGGTGTTCGCGGCCATGGCGGCCTACGCGCTGTCCTGGATCGACTTCAAGGGCCGGAACTTCCTCTACATCGCAATCTTCGCGCTGCAGGTCGTCCCGCTCCAGATGGCGCTCATCCCGCTGCTGGCCTTCTTCAGCAAGGGCCTGCACATCGGCGGCCTGACGATCACGCCCGCGTGGGAGCTCGAAGGGGTGAACACGATCGTGCAAGTGTGGATCGCCCACTCCATCTTCGGGCTGCCGCTGGCGATCTTCCTGCTGCACAACTTCATGCGGGAGCTCCCGGGCGACGTCATGGAGGCCGCCCGGATCGACGGCGCCAGCCACTCGCAGATCTTCCGCAAGGTCGTGCTGCCGCTGGTGACCCCGGCGATCGCGTCCATCGCGATCTTCCAGTTCCTGTGGGTGTGGAACGACTTCCTGGTCGGCCGCACCTTCGGCGGCGGCGAGGCCACGCGCCCGCTCACCGCCGTGCTCGGCGACATGGCCGGCAGCTGGGGCAACAACTGGACCCGCCTCCCGGCGGCCGGGTTCATCGCGATCATCGTGCCGCTCGTGGTGTTCCTGCTACTGCAGCGCTACTTCGTGCGCGGGCTGCTGGCGGGCTCCGTCAAGGGTTAAGCGACGCAACGAAAAGGGGGCGGGCCCGCGGGCCCGCCCCTGCTTCGTGCTCAGTTCGCGCCGCTCCACAGCCCCTGGAAGTGCTGGAAGTACCGGTCGGCGACCGTCTGGTTGAACACGCGGATCATGTTGTCGTCGGAGTGCTTGAGCCCGTTGCCGTTGAGGTTGTGGGTCCCGGTCCACACGACCGCGCGGTGCGAGGACCCGAACTGGGCCTCGGCGACGATGTACTTGTTGCGGTGGGCGTCGTGCACGCGCACGTTGCTCGCCCCGAGCTTGTCCTCGATCCACCCCGGGCTGGCGGTCGGCCCGGTGCGCACGATGACCCGCACCTGGCAGCCGAGCCCCTGGATGCGGTCGAGCTGGGCCCGCGTCTCGGGGCGGTTGGACTGGAAGTTGGCGTGGCCGACCCAGACCCGGTCGCCCTCGTTGCACGCGGTGATCTGGGAGAGCTCGGCCGCGACCGGGTCGGCCGAGCGCGGGAACACCCACGCCCTCGCGAGCGAACCGGACTTGCCCTTGTTCGCGTCGGTCCAGCCGTCCCAGCTCTTCGCGTAGAGCCGGTTCCAGTAGGCGGTGTAGAAGTCGAAGACCGCCTGGTCGCCGTGGACGCCGAGCAGGTTGTGCGCCTGCGTCAGCTGCGAGCCGACGAAGCTGAGGCTCGTCACGAGCACGGTGGGCGCGCCGCCCTTCTCGATGAGGAAGAACCGGTTGTGCATGGGGCCCTTCCGGGTCCCGTCCGCGTTCGGCAGGCAGCCGGCGCTGCACTGGCGCACCGAGGCCCCGGCGGCCTTCAGCTTCGCGATCACCGGGTCGTTGAGCGAGGGCTTGTCGCTGCGGGTGCCGAAGACCGCCTTGACGTCCACGCCGCGCTGCTTCGCTGCCACGAGCGCGTCGGCGAGCGGCGCGATCGGCTTGTCGAGCGAGAAGTAGTAGACCGCGAGCCGGATCGAGTCGCCGCTGCCGGTCGCCTGGACCTGCTTGGTGATCTCGTTGAGGATCGCGGTGTCCTTGCCGCCGTTGGGGTCCGTGCCGCACATCGTGTAGTTCCCGGTGCGCGCGCACCCGGTCCCGGCCGCGTCGGCCTCGGTCGTGACGGTCAGGGTCAGGACCACGAGCAGCACGCCCGCCGCCGCCATAGCGAGGATTCTCCGGTTCATGCCGACCCTCCTCAGATCTGCCTCAGGACATGAACATGGCACGGGTTCGGGGCCGCGGCGGGCTTTCGGGCGGCTACCGGACGTTTCGCAAGGTAGGGCGCTCACGGCCGTGTAATTTCCACGAGGGTGAAATGCGGCGGTTGTCAGGCGGATTCCTGGAAACGTCGGTCGGATAGCCGACGTTTTCTCAACAATCAAGGGAGAGGTCCCCATCCGCAGTACCGCTTAGACCAGTGCCACCAGGAGTCGTCATGAGCATGAGTGCCGCAGAAGAACTGCCCGAGGAGTTCCGCAGGGCCCTCTCCGAACAGACCAGGCAGGAACCGGACCACCCGGAGCCGCTGGTCCTCGCCGAGGAGCAGCCCCGGCTGGCCGAGCCCGCCAGCACCGGATGGCTGTTCATCGGGATGCTGCTGGTGGTCGCCGTCGGCGTGCTGCTGCTGCTCATCTTCGCTTCGGGCGGCAACGCCGAACAGTCGCTGATGCTCTAGCGCTACCGGAACACGCTTGCATCACTGCCGCCCCATCAGGGTGCCGTCCGCCTTGCGGGAGTGGCAAGATCTGGACCGTGGAAACCTGGCGTGGAATAGACGCGACCCCTGAGGGCTGGCCCGCCTCCGTTATCGCCATCGGCGTTTTCGACGGGGTGCACCGGGGCCACGCGGCCCTCGTCCGCACCGCCGTCAAGGCCGCAGCCGAACGCGACGCCCGCTGCGTCGTGGTCACCTTCGATCCCCATCCGACCGCCGTGGTCGCGCCGCACGCGATGCCCGCGCAGCTCACCGGTATCGACCGGCGCGTCGAGCTGCTCGGCGCGCTCGGCGTCGACGCGGTCTGCGTGCTCCCGTTCACCAAGGAGCTCTCGCAGCTCAGCCCGGACTACTTCGTGCGGCACGTCCTCGTCGGCGGCCTGCACGCCAAGGCCGTGGTCGTGGGGGAGAACTGGCGCTTCGGCCACAAGGCCTCCGGCGACGTCAAGAAGCTCGCCGAACTCGGCGAGGAGTTCGAGTTCGAGGTCCTGCCGCAGACCCTCACCGCCAATGCAGAGCCAATTGACGGCTCGCAAGCGTCGCCGAAGGGGGCGTTCTCCTCAACCCGCGTGCGCGGCCTCATCGCCGAAGGCGACGTCGCGGGCGCGGCCGAAGTCCTCGGCCGCGACTACGGCGTCGAAGGCACGATCGTCCACGGCGCGGGCCGCGGCGGCACCGCGCTCGGCTTCCCGACCGCGAACCTCGACATCGCCGCCGGGACCGCGATCCCGGCCGACGGCGTCTACGCGGGCTGGCTCCACCGCGACTCGCACCGCCACGCGGCCGCGATCAGCGTGGGCACGAACCCGACCTTCGACGGCACGGAGCGGACCGTCGAGGCCTACCTCCTGGACTTCTCCGGCGACCTCTACGGCGAACAGGTCCGGCTCGACTTCACCGCGCGGCTGCGCGGCCAGATCGCCTTCGACGGGATCGAACCGCTGATCAAGCAGATCGAGACCGACGTCGCAGACACCCGCCGGGCTTTGGACCTGGGCTGACGCCCTGTTAGCCTGGAGAGGTTGTTCAACCGACCAGCCTGCACGACACCGCGGGTTGGCCGCAATCACGAAAGGGTGTTCGACATGGCGCTTGACGCTGAAAAGAAGGCCGCGATCATCAAGGAGTACGCGCTCAGCGAGGGCGACTCCGGCTCGACCGACGTCCAGGTCGCGATCCTGACGACCCGCATCCGCGAGCTCACCGCTCACGTCCAGGAGCACAAGCACGACCACCACTCGACCCGTGGTCTGCTCCTCTTGGTCGGCAAGCGTAAGCGCCTTCTCAAGTACCTGAAGAAGGAAGACATCACGCGCTACCGCCAGCTCATCGAGAAGCTCGGCATCCGCGACAACGTCTGATCGAGGCTTGCATAAGGGAGCGCCCCGCCAGGGGCGCTCCCTTTCGCGTACCCCCCGTCACCTTCCCCCGCGAGGTGCCTTTCGCGGCTCACTTTTGCTTCGCCAGTGCCGCCGCGTCGGCCGGATAACGTAGGGTGGGCGATGAGCAATACGCTCGACCGCAGCGCCTCCCAGCGAGGCGCCGCGCGGCCCGCCAGAGACCGCCCCGGTCCTCGGTAGTGGCATCCGGAACGTCCCGCACGACGCGGGGCCGAGCTTCCGAGTGCTTCGATCGAAGACCGGAAAAGCGCGCAGGCGAGCCGCATTCCGAACTACGCAGTGCACCGCACTGCATAAGGAGATCGACACTCTATGTCCGATAACGAACGGACACCTGAGGCCTTCAACCTCGGGGAGCACCACGCCACCGCCGTGATCGACAACGGCGCGCACGGCACCCGCAAGATCGTCTTCAGCACCGGCCGCCTGGCCAAGCTGGCCCAGGGCTCCGCGATCGTCCAGATGGACGACACCGTGGTCCTCTCGACCACCGCGGCGTCGAAGAACCCGAAGGACCACTTCGACTTCTTCCCGCTCACCGTCGACATCGAGGAGCGGATGTACGCCGCCGGGCGCATCCCCGGCTCGTTCTTCCGCCGCGAGGGCCGCCCGAGCGAGAACGCCATCCTCACCTGCCGCCTGATCGACCGCGGCCTGCGCCCGTCCTTCGTGTCGGGTCTGCGCAACGAGGTCCAGGTCATCGGCACGATCCTCGCGGTCGACGCCAAGGACGAGTACGACGTGGTCGCCATGAACGGCGCCTCCATGTCGACCCAGCTCGCCGGCTTGCCCTTCTCGGGCCCGCTCGGCTCCACCCGCATCGTCCTCATCGACGGCACCTGGGTCGCGTTCCCGACCCTCGAGCAGATCGAGAAGGCCACCTTCGACATGGTCATCACCGGCCGCGTCCTGGAGTCCGGCGACGTCGCGATCATGATGGTCGAGGCCGAGGCCACCGAGAACACCATCAGCCTCATCGCCGCGGGCGGCACCAAGCCGACCGAGGAGATCGTCGCGAGCGGCCTCGAGGCCGTCAAGCCGGTCATCGCCGAGCTCGTGCGCGCCCAGGCCGAACTGGCCGCGGTCGCCGCGAAGCCCGTCGCCGACTACCCGCGCTTCCTGGACTACCAGGAGGACGCGTACGCCGCCGTCGAAGCCGCCGTCTCGGCTGAGCTCGACCAGGCCCTGCAGATCGCCGACAAGACCGAGCGCCAGGACGAGCTCGACCGCGTCAAGTCGGTCATGCTCGAGAAGCTCGGCGCCGACTTCGAAGGCCGCGAGAACGAGCTCGGCAACTCGCTGCGCTCGCTCACCAAGAAGCTGGTCCGCAAGCGCGTCATCACCGAGGGCGTCCGCATCGACGGCCGCCTCCCGGCGTACATCCGGCCGCTCGCGGCCGAGGCCGGCATCCTCCCGCGCGTCCACGGCTCGGCCCTGTTCGAGCGCGGCGAGACCCAGATCATGGGTGTCACCACGCTGAACATGCTGCGCATGGAGCAGGCCATCGACACGCTGTCGCCGGTCAGCAAGAAGCGCTACATGCACAACTACAACTTCCCGCCGTACTCGACCGGTGAGACCGGCCGCGTGGGCTCGCCCAAGCGCCGCGAGATCGGCCACGGCGCGCTCGCCGAGCGCGCCCTCGTGCCGGTGCTGCCGAGCC
Organism: Glycomyces sp. NPDC050141; assembly: GCF_055586545.1. Lineage (NCBI taxonomy): Bacteria > Bacillati > Actinomycetota > Actinomycetes > Glycomycetales > Glycomycetaceae > Glycomyces > Glycomyces sp. NPDC050141. The sequence continues at coordinate 43,855 of NZ_JBVJHZ010000003.1, forward strand.
GCGAGGAGTTCCCGTACGCGATCCGCCAGGTCTCCGAGGCGCTCGCGTCGAACGGCTCGACCTCGATGGGCTCGGTCTGCGCGTCCACGATGTCGCTCATGAACGCCGGTGTGCCGATCAAGGCCCCCGTCGCGGGCATCGCGATGGGCCTCATCTCCGAGGAGGTCGACGGCGAGACCAAGTACGTCACGCTGACCGACATCCTCGGCGCCGAGGACGCTTACGGCGACATGGACTTCAAGGTCGCCGGTACCGCCGAGTTCGTGACGGCCCTGCAGCTGGACACCAAGCTCGACGGCCTGCCGTCGGACGTGCTGGCCCAGGCGCTGCAGCAGGCCAACGACGCCCGCCACGCGATCCTCGACGTCATGCTCGACGCGATCAGCGAGCCGGGCGAGCTGGCCGCGACCGCGCCGCGCATCACGACCCTGAAGATCCCCGTGGACAAGATCGGCGCGATCATCGGCCCGAAGGGCCAGACGATCAACCAGATCCAGGACGACACGGGCGCGGACATCACCGTCGAGGACGACGGCACGATCTACGTGTCGGCGGAGAACGGCGAGGCCGCCCAGGCCGCGGTCGAGACGATCAACGCGATCGCGAACCCGACCCTCCCGAACGTGGGGGACCGGTTCCTCGGCACGGTCGTCAAGACCACCGACTTCGGCGCGTTCATCTCGCTGACGCCGGGCCGCGACGGCCTCCTGCACATCTCGAAGGTCGGCGACGGCAAGCGCGTCGAGCGGGTCGAGGACGTGCTGAGCGTCGGCGACAAGGTCGAGGTCGAGATCGGCGACATCGACAACCGCGGCAAGATCTACCTGGACAAGGTGTACCCGGAGGGCCAGGAGCCCGAGGGGTACAAGAAGGGCCGTCCGGCCGAGCGCAAGGAGTCCCGCGGGGACCGGGGCGACCGTGGTGACCGCGGCCCGCGCCGCGACCGCGAGCGCTCCGGCGAGCGTTCCGGCGGCGGCGACCGCGAGCGCTCGGGTGAGCGTTCCGGTGGCGGTTCGAGCGACGGCGAGCGCCGCCGCCGCCGCACCCGCCGCAGCGACGAAGGCGGAGGCTCGGAAGAGTAGATGAGTCGACCCCAGACTCACACGCTGATTGACGATCCGCTGGGCGGCACGGTCCGAGTGACCGTGCTGCCCGGCGGTTTGCGTGTGCTCACCGAATCCGTCCCGACCATGCGCTCCGTCTCCGTGGGCGTGTGGGTCGGTGTCGGCTCCCGCGACGAGTCCCCCGAACTCGCCGGCGTCTCGCACTTCCTGGAGCACCTGCTGTTCAAGGGCACCGCGAAGCGCACGGCCACCGAGATCGCCGAGGCCGTCGAGGCCGTCGGCGGCGAGTCGAACGCGTACACGGCGCGGGAGCTGACCTGCTTCTACGCCCGCGTGCTCGACGACGACCTGCCTATGGCGGTCGACGTGCTGGGCGACGCGATGTGCAACTCGCTCGTGACCGCCGCCGACGTCGAGGTCGAGCGCGACGTGATCCTCGAGGAGATCGCCGCGTCCGCCGACGAGCCCTCCGATGTCGTGCACGAGCTGTTCTCCCTGGCGCTGTTCGGCGACGGGGCGCTCGGCCGCGACATCGCGGGCGACCCCGACACCGTCAAGGCGCTCACCCGCGACCAGATCTACGCGTTCTACCGGCAGCACTACACGGCCCCGAACCTGACGGTGTGCGCCGCGGGCGGGGTCGACCACGCCGAGACCGTGAAGCTCGTGGCGGAGGCGTTCGCGCCGATCCTGGGCAGCGCCGACGTGCCGCGCCAGCGCCGCCACGACGAGGACCTGCTGCCCGAGCCGGAGCCGCTCCTGGTGGAGCGGCACGACACGGAGCAGGCGCACCTGGTCGTGGGCTGCCGCCTGTTCTCGCGGCATGACACCCGCAAGGACGCGTTCGAGGTGCTGAACAACATCCTCGGGGGCGGCATGTCCTCGCGGCTGTTCCAGACGGTGCGCGAGCAGCGCGGCCTGGCGTACACGGTGTACTCGTTCTCGACGTACTTCGCGGACACGGGCATGTTCGGCGTCTACGCCGGGTCCAACCCCGACAAGGTCCACCAGGTCCGCGACCTGGTGCTCGCCGAGCTCGCGAAGGTGGCCGCCGAGGGCGTTACCGAGGCGGAGCTGCGGCGCGGCAAGGGCATGAGCAAGGGCGGCATGGTGCTCTCGATGGAGGACTCCGGTTCGCGCATGAACGGGCTGGGCCGGGAGGAGCTGCTCTACGGCGACCACTGGAGCCTGGAGCAGGAGATCGCCGACATCGAGGCGGTGACCGTGGAGCAGATCCGGGCGGTGGCCGCGGAGATCCTGACGCAGCCGATGACGACCGTGGCCGTGGGGCCGTTCGACCAGAGGGATTTCGCATGATCAAGGTGGGTGTGCTCGGCGCGCACGGCCGCATGGGCACGGCCGTGTGCGAGGCGGTCGACGCCGCCTCGGACATGGAGCTGGCCGCGACGGTCGGCCGCGACGAGGCCCTCGACAAGCTCGCGGGCGTCGACGTGGTCGTGGACTTCACGCTGCCCGACGTCGTGATGGGCAACCTGGAGTGGTGCGTCGAGCGGGGCATCCACACCGTGGTCGGCGTGTCGGGTTTCGACGCGAAGCGCCTGGACGCGGCCCGCGAGATCCTGGCGGCGGACCCTCAGGTCGGTTCGGTGATCGCCCCGAACTTCGGGATCGGCGCGGTGCTGATGATGCAGTTCGCGGCGAAGGCCGCGAAGCACTTCGACCACGCGGAGATCATCGAGTCGCACCACCCGCGCAAGCTCGACGCGCCTTCGGGCACGGCCGTGCACACCGCGCGGCTGATCGCGGCGGCGCGGGCCGAGGCCGGGCTCTCGGACATGCCTGACGCGACGGAGACGGACCCGCTGGGTGCGCGCGGCGCGGAGGTCGACGGGGTGCGCGTCCACGCGGTCCGCTCGGCCGGTTACATCGCGAGCCAGGAGGTGCGTTTCGGCGGCTCCGGCGAGCGCTTCACGATCAGCCACGACTCGCTGGACCGGGCGTCGTTCATGCCCGGCGTGCTGCTGGCGGTGCGCGAGGTCCTGAAGCGGCCGGGCCTGACCGTCGGCATCGACGACTTGCTCGACTAGACGAAGAAGGAAAAGGGCCCGCCGGAAGGCGGGCCCTTTTTCGCGTCTTCGGTTATTCGGTGGAAGGACTTTCCGAGACGGCCTCTTCCTGGGGCGTCGGGCTGGCGGTCGCCTCGGAGCCGCCCGAGCCCGCTTCGGTGGTGGCGGACTCGCTCGGCGTCTCGCTGGTCGCCGACTCGGTGGGGGAGGTGCTCTCGGTGGGCGACTCGGAAGTCGCCTCGTCGCTCGGCGTCTCGGATTCGCTGGGGTCCGCGGAGGTCGAGGAGGTGTCCGGGGAATCGCTCTCGATGGTGGTCTCGATGATCGTGGTCTCGGGGCCGTCGCTGACGAACCGCTCGGGGTTGCCGGTGAGCGCGCCGAGCAGGTACAGGGCGCCGATAGTGATGCCGAAGACGAGGACGCTGGAGATCAGGATCGCGATGAGGGTCCGCTTGTTGGACTGGGTCTTCGTGACGTGGCCTTCGGGGGCGGGCCCGGCGGGGACCGTGATCTCGTCGGTGTCGGCGAGGACGACTGTGTCGTCGTCCCGGAGCGCTTGCAGCTGTTCGGTGTCGGGGATCTTCGCGGTGGCCGTGGCGTGCCCGGGTTCGAGCTCCACGGTGATCGCCTCGGCTTTGCCTTTGGCAACAGGGCTGAGCGCGGTGATCTGCTCTTTGATCTTCTCGCCGGTGCGGCGCATGGCGCGGAGGATGAGCACGGCGCCGATGGAGGAGCAGACGCTCAAGACTGCGGTCCCGGCGAGCGTGCCCCACAGGCCGAGGAGTTTCGCGAGGACCGCGCCGAGGACTGTGGCCCCGGCGGCGGCCAGGACCTGGCCGATGCTCAACTCCATGCCGGGGTCGTGTTGCTTGCGCCCCTTGCTCTTCGACTCGTATTGAGTCACCGGTCCTCCTCCCTGGCGTTATGGATCTGTTACGCCGAACAGGCTCACCAGGATACGGGCCGTGCGGGAGACGGCTACGGTTTGTGCTTGAGCTAACGGGCTACAGGTCGTCGTTGCCGGTCGAGTAGCGGCGCATCCGCTGCCACTGCCACAGCCACAGCAGGCCGCACACGACCAGCACGAACGCGACCCCGGCGAGCAGGAACGCGAGGCCGTTGTTCTCGACGGCGGTGGCGGTGAGGTCGTACTCCTCGCCGGGGGTCATGGTCCAGGTGACGGTGCGGCCGTCGAGGGTGCCGTTGTGCTCGGTGACGCGGGCGGGGAAGTCGACGCTGAGGAGGATCTCGGCGTCGTCGAACGCGGCCGGGTTGAGGAACCCGGCGGCGCGCAGGTCCCAGTGGCTTTCGAGGGTGTACTCGCGGTCGGTGTGGTCCAGGCGCAGGTAGCCCCATTCGTCGCCGCCGAACTCGGCGAAGTCGGTGAGCGGGCGGTTCGTGAAGGTCGCGGTGGCGCCGGTGTAGCCGTCTTCGGCGTAGGGGGTGCGCTCGGTGCCTGGCACGCCGTCGAGGAGGGCGTCGAGGAACGCGTCGAGCTGGGCCTGGTCGAGGCCTTCTTCGGAGGCTTCGGCGACGAACTCGTCGCTCCAGGCGGCGGTGAACTCGCCGCCCACGGTGTCGTCGGGGCGGACCTCGAGGCCCAGGTCGAGCCGGAGGCACCCGGAAGTCGCGAAGAGCAGTCCGAGCGCGGCGGCGGCGACGAGCACCCGGCGAGATTGGAGACCCAGCATGCCCCGAGCCTAGGCCCGGAAAAGCGCCGATTCGGCGCTTTCGACCGAGTCGAGCGGGCGCCGGAGTGTCGCGTGTTCCCGATAGGCTGTCGGTGAGGAGGCGATGTGTGCGCAGTCGATGAAGCCGCTCTGGCATCCGAGCCCGGCCCTACCCCGCCGGAGCCCAAGCGGCGCAACCCGGTGCAGCGCTGGGCCGACGGCGTGTTCAGCCACCCCGCGTTCCTGCCGCTCGCGATCCTCGGCTGCTTTTCGGCCGCCGCCGCCGGGATCGTCGTCACGAACCCGACCGACAACACCGGCCCGAGCACCTGCCTGTTCAAGATGGCCACCGGCTTCGACTGCCCCGGCTGCGGCGGCACCCGCGCGTTCTACTACCTCGTCACCATGAACCTGCCCGAAGCCGCCCGCCACCACCTCATGGCCGTCTTCGCCGCCCCGTTCATCGCCTGGATGTACCTCTCCTGGGCCCTGCCGCGCCTCCTCCCGCGCCGCACCTGGCGCCTGCCCACCTTCCACCTCACGCCCGGCGCGCTCACCGCGTTCCTCATCGTCTGGGGCGTCTTCTTCATCGCCCGCAACCTGCCGTGGGAGCCGTTCAGCTTCTTCTACGTATGAGAAAAGACCCGGCCACAAATGTGGCCGGGTCTCCTCGTGGGTGTTGAGTTGCAGCTTCTACGCGTAAGCGCTCGCGCGGTGCAGGTAGATGTCGCCCGACACCGACCGCGCCCGCACTTCGAGGCTCGTGCCCGTGCTCGACGGCGCGGGCGACGTGTCGCCCGTGGCCAGCTCCGACGTCACCGAACCGGCCTTCGCATCCAGGTCGACCCAGATGTCAGTGCCCGGCACGACACCGAGGCTGATGCGCCCCGAGACCGTGTTCGCCCGGACCGAACCCGAACGCAGCGCGCTCAGCTCGATCCCGCCCGACAGCGTGTTGACGTTCGCGTTCGAGTCGACCCGCTCGGCCGTGATCGAACCGGCCACCGTCTTCGCGGAGAAGTCCCCGCCGACGTGGTCGGCCCGCACCTGGCCCGAAGCGGTGTTCGCCCGGAAGTCCTCGACCGCGTGAATGACGCTGATCGAACCCGAGACCGTGTTCGCGCGGACGCTCGTCGCGTTCTCCACCGTCGCCGACCCGGCGACCGTGTTGATCGAGACCGCGCCGAGCTTGCCGTGCAGGCTGATCGGCGCCGAAGTCGTCTTGACCGAGACCTCCGAGCGGACCGGCACCTTCACCGAGAGGTGCACGCCGATCTCCTTGCGGAAGAACCAGTTCTGCGCCTTCTCGGGAGCGACCACGCGCAGGTGGCCGTTCTCGAACTCGACGCGCGCCAGGTCGGCCGCGTCGGCGTCGCCCTCGGAGCGGCGCTGCGCGGGCTTGACCTCCACGAGCACCGTGTTCAGCTCGTGGGCGGTGACGGTGACCGAGCCGTCGGCGAGGGTGATCGCCGCCGTGACCGGCCCGTCATGGGTGAATTCGGTGTACTCGTTCATGCTCGGTGCTCCTAAGCCCTGGCGTAGCCGGTGATGCGCTGGCTGTACCTCGCACCGGCGGGCTGACCCGAGGTGCGCGAGGCGTGCACGGCGTTGTTGATCGCGCGCACCAGCCAGGCGTTGACGGAGGCGCCGTCGGAAGAGGCCGCCTTCTCGACGTCCTCCTTCAGCGACTCGGGGAGACGCAGCGTGATGCGGGCGACGTCGTCGTCCACCGGCGGGGCCGGAGGCGGCGCGACCTCGGCGGTCTCGCCGCCGCTCACCCGCAGGTCCACTTCCCGGCCGCGCACGCGCAGGTCGACCGACGCCGGGGAACCGGCCTGGTCGAGCCCCGCGGTGATCTCGGCTGCGGCCTCGGAAAGAGCTTCCATGAGCGCCAGGCGAGCGCCCGCGTCGAGCGCCTCGGCCAGCAGTTCAGCGGTCCGCGCGGCTTCCTCGCCACCGGGCGCGGCGGCGGCGGTGAGGCTCCGGCGGAGCGATTCGATATACGGCGTCAAGTCCATGACACCATGATGACATCATTTCTGACGTCTGTCAACCGGCGTAGTGAAACCAGACAGTGCGATCCGAACCACCACCCCCACCCGCACACCGCCGCCGCGCCGCCCCCACCCGGGCGCGTGCCGGACCACACTCCGCAGCCGAGTACCCTCAGGGAGTCGAGAACCAGCACTAACAGGCACCGAACACGAAACGAGGGGGAGCGGGGATGCCCGAAATCGTACCGATGGACGTCCGACTCATCGCCTGGACGCACTTCGAGTCCCCGGCCGACGTCCCCTGGGAGACGGACGCCGACGGCGGTCAAGCCCTCGCCGAATTCGCCGGCCGCGCCTGCTACCAGTCCTGGACCAAGCCGAACCCCAAGACCGCCACTAACGCCGGCTACCTCGAGCACATCCTCCAGGTCGGACACCTCTCCGTCCTCGAGCACGGCACCGTCAGCTTCTACCTCAGCGGCATCTCCCGCTCCCTCACCCACGAGCTGATCCGCCACCGCCACTTCTCCTACTCCCAGCTCTCCCAGCGCTACGTCCCCGAACGCGACGCCGCCATGGTCGAACCCGAGGTCATCGCCAACGACCCCGAACTCCACCAGCGCTTCCTCGCCGCGGCCGAAGCCGCCCAGAGCGCCTACAACGACCTCCTCGAAGGCCTCGAGAAGCAGTTCGCCGACGTCGCCAACCCCACGCTGCGCCGAAAGCAAGCGCGCCAAGCGGCGCGTTCAGTACTCCCCAACGCCACCGAGACCCGCATCGTCGTGACCGGCAACTACCGCGCCTGGCGGCACTTCATCGCCATGCGCGCCTCCGAGCACGCCGACGTCGAGATCCGGGCGCTGGCCATCGCATGCCTCAAGCAGCTCAAAGAGAAGGCCGCCAACGTCTTCGCCGACTTCCAGATCACGAAGCTCGACGACGGCACCGAGGTCGCCTCCAGCCCCTACGTCACCGAGGGCTAGAGCCAGCAGACGCATATCCCCGCACCGCCCCAGGCGCCCACGCTTCGCCGTGAGTGCCGTTTCGGGGCGGTGCGGCGGAAAAACTTGAGACAGTTACAAACGCAGCGAGCGGCCGGGCGCAGGCGCCCCGGCCGCCGGAACCAGCATTGGTGAAAGCAACATGCGCAACGCAACGCGCCCCTTCGGGCGAACACTCGCGGCCATGATCACGCCGTTCACGCCCTCGGGCGAACTCGACGTCCCCGGCACCGCCGCCCTCGCCCGCCACCTCGTCGACGAGCAGGGCTGCGAGGGCCTCGTCGTCAACGGCACCACCGGCGAATCCCCCACCACCACCGACGCCGAGAAGACCCAGATCCTCGAGGCCGTGCTCGAAGCCGTCGGCGACCGCGCGCACATCATCGCCGGGGCCTCCACGTACGACACCCGCCACTCGGTGCGCCTCGCCCAGGAGGCCGCGAAGACCGGCGCCCACGGGCTCCTCCTCGTCACCCCGTACTACAACAAGCCCACTCAGGACGGCGTCGCCGCCCACTTCGAGGCCATCGCCGACGCCACCGAGCTGCCGGTCATGCTCTACGACATCCCCCCGCGCTCGGTCATCGGCATCAGCGACGCGACCTACGAGCGCCTCGCCCGCCACGAGCGCATCATCGCCGTGAAGGACGCCACCGGCGACGTCGTCAGGGGCCAGCGCATCCGCCTGAACACCGGCCTCGCCGTCTACTGCGGCGTCGACGAGATCAACCTCGCCGCCTACGCCACCGGGCAGGTCGGCATCGTCTCCGTGACCGCGCACCTCGTCGGCCGCCAGCTCAACGCCATGTTCGACGCCTACGACGAAGGCGACGTCGCGAAGGCCTCCGCGATCAACGACGCGCTCCTGCCCGTCACCGCGGCCCTGTTCGAGAACCCCGGCCTCGTCGGCGTCAAGGCCGGACTCAAGGGCCTCGGCCTGCCGGGGGGCGACCCGCGCCTGCCGCACGTCCCCGTCGACGCCGAGCTCAGCGCCCGCATTGCCACCGCCCTCGCCGACCTGAAGGAGGCCTGATGGGCCTGACCAGACCGAAGAACCTGAGCGCTCCCGGCGCCCTCCCCGACGGGGCGCTGCGCGTCATCCCCCTCGGCGGACTCGGCGCCATCGGCCGCAACATGACGCTCTTCGAGTACGAGGGGCGCCTGCTCATCGTCGACTGCGGGGTGCTCTTCCCCGACGTCGACCAGCCCGGCGTCGACCTGATCCTGCCGGACTTCACACAGATCCTCGACCGCCTCGACGACATCGAAGCCATCGTCGTCACGCACGGCCACGAGGACCACATCGGCGCGATTCCTTACCTCCTGGAGCACAAGAACGACATCCCCGTCGTCGGCTCCAAGTTCTCGGTCGCCCTGGTGGAGGCGAAGCTCCGCGAGCGGCGCATCAAGCCCGCCGGGATCGTCGTCGCCGAGAACGAGACGCTGCAGCTCGGGCCGTTCGGCCTCGAGTTCCTGGCCGTCAACCACTCCATCCCGGACGCGCTCGCCGTCGCGATCCGCACCGAGGCCGGCCTGGTGCTCCACACCGGCGACTTCAAGATGGACCAGCTGCCGCTCGACGGCCGCATCACCGACCTCGCCGGGTTCGCGCGCCTGGGCGACCAGGGCGTCGACCTGCTGCTGTCGGACTCCACGAACGCCGAGATCCCCGGCTTCGTGACCTCCGAGCGCCAGATCGGGCCCGTGCTCGACAAGCTCTTCGAGGACGTCAAGGGCCGCATCATCGTCGCGTCCTTCGCCAGCCACGTGCACCGCGTGCAGCAGGTCATGGACGCCGCCCACGCGCACGGCCGCAAGGTCGCGTTCGTCGGCCGCTCCATGGTCCGCAACATGGGCATCGCCCGCGACCTCGGCCTCATGCACGTCCCCGAGGGCCTGCTGGTGAGCATGGACGAGGCGGTGCGCCTGCACGCCGACGAGATCGTCTACATGTCCACCGGTTCGCAGGGCGAGCCGATGAGCGCCCTGGGCCGCATGGCCTCCGGCGACCACCGGCACATCGCGGTCGAGCCCGAGGACACGATCATCCTCGCGTCGTCCCTGGTGCCCGGCAACGAGACCGCCGTGTACGGCGTCATCAACCGCCTCGCGCGCACCGGCGCCACCGTGATCCACAAGGACGTCGCGAAGGTCCACGTCTCCGGCCACGCCCCCGCGGGCGAGCTGCTGTACGTGCTCAACGTCGTGAAGCCCTCGAACATGATCCCGGTCCACGGCGAGGCCCGGCACCTGCAGGCGCACGCGCGCCTCGCGATCGAGTCCGGCGTCCCGGCCGACCAGGTCATCGTGATCGAGAACGGCGACGTGGTCGACCTGGTCGACGGCGTGGCCCGCCTCGTCGGGCACGTCCCGAACAACCTGATCTATGTGGACGGCCTCTCCGTGGGCGACGTCGGCGAGCCGGTGCTCAACGAGCGCCGCGTCCTCGGCGACGGCGGCTTCATCGCCGCCACGGTCGTGATCGACTCCGAGAACGGCAAGGTCGTGGGCGGCCCCACCGTCTCCGCGCGCGGGTTCTCCGAGGACCCCCGGGCCTTCGACGGGGTCCTGCCGCTCATCAACGACGCGATCGAGCGCGCCGCGGTCGACGGCGTCACCGACCCGCACCAGCTCCAGCAGATCCTGCGGCGCACGGTCGGCAAGTGGGTCAACGACACCTACCGCCGCCGCCCGATGATCGTCCCGCACGTCCTCGAAGTCTGACGCAGCGCGCAAGGGCCGCAACCGATCCGGTTGCGGCCCTTGCGCGTTCTCGGGGTTACTGCTAGGGGTTGTGGCCCGGCCAGGTGTTCGGCTGCTGCTGCGGGGGCGCCTGCTGGACGTTCAGCTGCGTGGTCTGCGGCGGCGCCTGCTGGTACGGCTGCGGCGCGTACTGCGGCTGGGCGGGCTGCTTCGCGGGCGCCCAGCGCATCATGAAGATGCTGACGGCCAGGAGCGCCGCGGCGAGGATGTAGAGCCAGATGCCGCCGCCCGCGGAGGCCTCGATGTCGACCTCCATGTCCTCCCACGCGTCACTGTTGAAGGTGGCGTTGAGCTCGATGACGGGGTGGAGCGCGGCGGCGGCGGTGATCGCGGCCAGGCCGATGCCGCCCAGCTTCGCGGCCCACTCGAGGCCGGGTTTCACGCCTGCGGCGGCCCAGCCGACGAGGACCGCGAGGACGAGCGCGGGCATGAGGCCGGGGAGTCCGAGACCGGCCGAGTCGGCGACGGAGCCGCCCATGGCGTCGGCGTCGCTGCCGCCGATTGAGACCTGGGGGATCAGGGAGCCGACCGCCAGGAGCAGCAGCCCGGCCCCGGCGAGGCCGAGGCCGACCGGGGTCGGGCGGTCCGGCCCGCTCGGGAGGAGCTGCTGATACGCGGGCTGCTGCGGCGGGGGCTGGGAGGCATACGGGGCTCCGGGGACGCTCACGAGAGGATCACACCTAACTACACGATGAGGACGGGTCGCCTTGTCTGGGCAAGGGGCATGCGTTACGCATCCTAAAGGGCCCCTGCCAGTCGGCTAGCCCCTCGCGCGGATGGGCAGCGGGTTCGGCGGCTCGATGCGCAGCTCGTTGATCACCATGTCCTCAGGGGTGTTGAGGAGGTCGACGATGGTCTTCGCGATCGACGCCGGGCTCGTGGCGCGGGCCGGGTCGTAGTCCGCGCCGTACTGCTCGCGCACGCTGCGCTGCATGTCAGTGGCGAAATGCGAGGGGTACACGCTGGTGACGCGCAGGCCGTTCGGCTGCTCCTCGGCGCGCAGCGCGTCCGCGAGCGCCCGCAGCGCGTGCTTGCTCGCGGCGTACGAGCCCCACTTCGGACCGGCGCTGATCCCCGCGCCGGAGTTGACGAACACGACGTGGCCGCGCGCGGCGCGCAGCGCCGGGAGCAGGGCCCGGGTCAGCTCGGCCGGGGCGGTCACGTTGACCGCGAGGGTCTGCTCCCACTGCTCCCAAGGCTGATCGGCGACCGGGCCGATGTGGGCGATCCCGGCATTGTGGATCACGCCGTCGAGCCGTTCCAGGCCGAGCGAGGCCACCGCGCCCGCGATCGACGCGGGGTCGGCGAGGTCGAACACGAGCTTCCGGTCGTGCGGCACACCGTCCAGAGCGGACTCGCTGCGGGCGTGCGCGATCACGGTGTCGCCACGGGCGCTGAGCTGCTCTGCAAGGGTTTTCCCGAGGCCGCGGCCCGCACCCGTCACCAGAATCGTTTTCGACATGCCGTCACATTAACCGCTTTCATGGTTGCCTTCGGGCCGACTCCGCTCAGCATGAGGGCGGTAACGTATGGGGCATGATGGCCAGGACGAGCGGCGGTTCGGGCGGTGCCGCCCGCAAGAGCGGCACGGCCCGCAACAGCAGCGCACCCGCGGCGCGCCGCAAGCCCGCCGCGTCAGCCGCCAAATCGTCCGCGAAGCCCCCCGCCCGCAAAGCGGCGGCGAAGAAGGCGGCGAAGAAGACCGCGGCCAAGCGCGCCGCGAAACAGAGCTCAAAGAAGACGTCCGCTCCCAAGCGCAAAGGCATGAACGCGGTCCCCGGACCGCTCGAAGCGCTCGGCCTCGGCCTGCGCGGCCTGTGGGTCGGCACCGCCCGCTCCACCGGCTGGATGGCCCGCTCCGTAGGCAAGGAGGCCGCTACGGCCCGCGACATCGACCCCGCGCACCGCAGAGACGGCCTCGGGCTCTTCCTCATCGCCATCGCGATCGTCCTGGCCTGCGCGGTCTGGTTCGACGTGGCCGGGCCGATCGGGGAGCGCCTCGCGTTCATCCTCGACTGGCTCCTGGGCCTCGCCACGCGCGCGCTCCCGGTCCTGCTGGTCCTGTGGGGACTGCGCGTCATGCGCCAGGTCCCAGTGGAGGACACGCACGGCCGCTCCCTCGTGGGCTGGACCTCGATCTGGCTGTCGAGCCTCGGCCTGCTGCACTTGATGTCCGGCCTGCCGTCCGATATGGGCGAGCGCATGGTCGCGGGCGGCCAGATCGGCTGGCTCATCGGCGGCGGCCTCGCCCTCGGCGTCTCCGCGTACGTCGCGTTCCCGCTGCTCATCCTGCTGCTGCTCTTCGGGGTCCTGGTGGTGACGGCGACGCCGCTGAACCAGGTCCCGTACAAGCTCGGCCGCCTCTGGGACCTCGCCACCGGCAAGGTCGACTCCTACGAGGACGATGACGGAGAAGAGGACGAAGCGGAGCCGAAGCCCAAGGCCCGCAAGCCCAGCCGCGAAGCCAAGAAGCTCCAGGAGGAGGAGGCCCGCCGGGTCCACCACCCCACCACGGTGCTGCCCCGCCTCGCGCCCGAAGAGGTGCCGGAGCTCAACACGCACGTCGCGGCCCGCGACTCGACGCCGATCCCCGAGCCCGAGCCGGTGCGCGAACCCCCGAAGCACTCGCCGCCGCCCAAGCGCATCGAGCAGCCGACCCTTTCGGACGGTACGACGGCGGTGGACAGCGAGTACCAGCGCCCGTCGATGAAGATCCTCGGCACCGGGCCCGTCGCGAAGGCCCGCTCGAAGGCCAACGACACCGTGATCGCCGCACTTCAGGAGGTGTTCGCGCAGTTCCAGGTCGACGCGGCCGTCACCGGTTTCACGCGTGGCCCGACGGTGACGCGCTACGAGGTCGAGCTGGGCCCGGCGGTGAAGGTGGAGCGGATCATCCAGCTCTCCAAGAACATCGCGTACGCGGTGAAGAGCTCCGACATCCGGATCATCAACCCGATCCCCGGCAAGAGCGCGGTCGGCGTCGAGATCCCGAACACCGACCGCGAGGACGTCGCGCTCGGCGACGTGCTCCGCTCCAAGACCGCCGAAGCCGACGCCCATCCGATGATCGTGGCCCTGGGCAAGGACATCGAGGGCGGGTACGTCCTCACGAACCTGACGAAGACGCCGCACATGCTCATTGCTGGCGCCACAGGCAGTGGTAAATCGAGCTGTATCAATGCCTTGTTGGTGTCGATGCTCATGCGCGCCACGCCCGAGCAGGTACGCCTGCTGCTCATCGACCCCAAGCGCGTCGAGCTCTCGAACTACGAGGGCATCCCGCACCTGGTCCACCCGATCGTGACCAACCCGAAGAAGGCCTCCGACGCCCTCCAATGGGTCGTCAAGGAGATGGACATGCGCTACGAGGACCTCGCGGCCGCCGGGGTCCGGCACGTGGACGACTTCAACCGCAAGGTCCGCGCGGGCGAGGTCACGGTCCACCCGGCCTCCGGGCGCGAGTTCCGTCCCCACCCGTACCTGCTCGTCATCGTGGACGAGCTGGCCGACCTCATGATGGTCGCCGCGCGGGACGTCGAGGACTCGGTCGTGCGCATCACGCAGCTCGCCCGCGCCGCCGGCATCCACCTCGTGCTTGCGACCCAGCGGCCCTCAGTGGACGTCGTCACGGGTCTCATCAAGGCCAACGTGCCGTCCCGCCTGGCGTTCTCGACCTCGTCGCTCGCCGACTCGCGGGTCATCCTCGACCAGCCCGGCGCCGAGAAGCTGGTCGGGCGCGGCGACGGCCTGTTCCTGCCGATGGGCGCGGCGAAACCGGAGCGCATCCAGGGCGCCTGGGTCTCCGACGAGGAGATCGAGGCGGCGGTCGAGCACGCGAAGTCGCAGATGGACGCGCAGTACATCGAAGAGGTGACCGCGACCCAGGGTTCGACGCGCGAGATCGACCCGGACATCGGCGACGACCTCGAACTGCTCATCCAGGCGATCGAGCAGGTCGTGACCACCCAGTTCGGGTCGACCTCGATGCTGCAGCGCAAGCTCCGCGTCGGGTTCGCGAAGGCCGGGCGGCTCATGGACCTCATGGAGACGCGCGGGGTCGTCGGCCCCTCTGAGGGGACGAAGGCCCGGGACGTGCTCGTCAAGCCCGAGGAGCTGGACGGGGTCATCGCCTCGCTCCAGCCGTAGCGGAAATCGAAAGGGCCGGTCCGCGGACCGGCCCTTTCGCCTTACTCGAAGCTGACGGCTATCTCGTGGTTCTTGTCGCCGGTGATCGGCAGCGAGATGCCCTCCTCGGGCCACTTGACCGGGCCCTTCGGGTGGAAGTTCAGGGTGAACGCGAGCGCGTCGGCGGGCACGTCGTACGTGAGCGTGAACGTCCGCCAGACCGCGTTCGACAGGTCCTCGTCGAAGGATTCCGCGCTGAGGGGCGTCAGCTCGCCGTCAGGGCCCGAGACCTTCAGGGCCTCTTTGGCGTCGATAGCCCATTCGAGGCCGCTCGCGGAGTGGAGCCACCCGAACTCGACGGTGAGCAGCGCCCGGTCGGGCTCGGCGACCCAGCCCGTGCCGGGCTGGAAGACCTCGCGGCTCAGGGAGAACTGGGTCTGGTACTTCCAGTCGTCGAACCAGTACTCGTAGCTGCCCTCGGTCGTGTAGCCGTCGACCGAGCCCTCGACCATCTCGGTGTCGACTGAGGTAGTCCCGGTGTACAGCGCCTGGATGAGGCCTTCGCGGGTGCGTTCGCGCAGGTCCATGGTCTGGGAGCGCTCGACGTCGACCACTTCGAGGCTGATCGGGGCGTCCTTCTTCGCGACGGTGAAGAACACCTCACCGGGGGCGGGCACCTCGCCGTCGAAGTCCCAGGTCTGGTCGCCGATCTTCAGCGTCGCGGCCAGCTCCCCGGCCTCGGCGTTGAACGGCGCGTTCACGCCGGGGTCGGGCGCGAACTGGACGAGCGTGAACTCGTACCCGGGCTCGGGCGAGTACAGGCTGGCGTGCTCGCCGAACAGGTAGTCGAGCTGGAAGCCCTCGGGCAGCGAGTCGAAGGACGCGACGCACTCGACGCGCAGCGCGAAGTGGGCGCCCACGAGCAGGCCCTCGTCGTCGGCGAACCGCGACTCGTCGCCTGCGGGGCACACCGAGACCGGGATCTCGTCGCTGGTGAGCGTGTAGCCGGCGCGCGTGTGGAGCGTGCCGGTGGGCGGGGCGCCGCAGGCGGCGACCGTCAGCACGGAGGCGGCCGCGAGCAGCGGCAGGGCGATCCGTTTGAAGGCAGGGCGATGGGCTGGGGCGATGTCTTTGGGGGACATAGGACAAGCCTAGGGTATGGCCGCCACGTGCGGTGATCCACTGTTGCCCCTGCGCAGACGCTCCGTGAAAGGACCGGATTGTCCGCACTGTATTGCCCGCATAACGGCCCGATCGCCACTGCGCGAGTAAGCCGCGTCACCCCGCCGACCAGTGTCACTGTGGCCCGTCCCGCCGCCGGGGGCACTCGCGGCCCGCCGGTAGGTACGCTTTCCTGGTGTCTGCAGCTCATTCGACCCGTTCCGAGGAATCGCCCGCGCGCGAAGCCGGTAAGTCCGTCGCACTCCTGACGCTCGGCTGCGCCCGCAACGAGACCGACTCCGAGGAGCTGGCCGCCCGCCTCGCCGCCGGTGGCTGGCGTATCAGCGACGACGGCGAGAACGCCGACGTCGTCATGGTCAACACCTGCGGTTTCATCGAGCAGGCCAAGACCGAGTCCATCGACGTCCTCCTCGACGCCTCCTCGACCGGCGCGAAGGTCGTCGCGACCGGCTGCATGGCCGAGCGCTACGGCAAGGAGCTGGCCGAGAGCCTGCCCGAGGCCGACGCCGTGCTCGGCTTCGACCACTACCCGGACATGGCCGCGCGCCTCGACGACATCCTCGCCGGACGCTCGGTCGAGTCCCACCAGCCGTCCGACCGCCGCAAGCTCCTGCCGCTGGCCCCGGCCGCGCGCCAGAGCGCCGCCGCCGTCGTCCCCGGCCACTCGCGCGCCTCCCAGGCCGACGGCGCGGTGCTCGAGGCCGGCGCGCCGCAGCACCTCGCGGTCGTGCGCAAGCGCCTCACGAGCGGCCCCGTCGCGAACCTCAAGCTCGCCTCCGGCTGCGACCGCCGCTGCACGTTCTGCGCGATCCCGTCGTTCCGCGGCTCGTTCGTCTCCCGCACCCCCGAGGAGATCCTCGCCGAGGCCGCCTGGCTCGCCTCCGAAGGCGTCAAGGAGCTCAACCTCGTCTCCGAGAACACGACGTCCTACGGCAAGGACCTCGCCGACTCCCAGGCCCTCGAACACCTGCTGGAGGGCATGGCCGCGATCGACGGCATCGAGTGGATCCGCCTCTCCTACCTCCAGCCCGCCGAGCTGCGCCCGAGCCTCATCGAGGCCATGCACCGCACTGGGAAAGTGGTGCCGTACTTCGACCTGTCCTTCCAGCACTCGTCCGCGAAGGTGCTGCGCCGGATGCGCCGCTTCGGCTCCACCGACAACTTCCTGGCGCTGCTCAAGCAGATCCGCGACGTCGCCCCGCTCGCGGGCGCCCGCACCAACGTCATCGTCGGCTTCCCCGGCGAGACCGAGGAAGACGTGCAGGAGCTCATGGGCTTCCTCGAAGAGGCCCGCCTCGACTCCACTGGCGTGTTCGCCTACTCCGACGAGGACGGCACCGAAGCGGTCGGCCTCGACGGCCACGTGGACGAGGACGTCGTCTCCGAGCGCCACACCCGCGTCTCCATGCTCGTCGACGAACTGGTGAGCCAGCGCGCCGCCGACCGCGTCGGCGAGGTCATGAAGGTCCTCGTCGAGTCGGTGGAGGACGACGGCGTGGACGGTCGCGGCGCCCACCAAGCGCCCGAGGTCGACGGCTCGATCGCGCTGGTCGGCGAGGTCGAGGGCCTGGAGCCCGGCGACTTCGTGACGGCGAAGGTGATCGACTCCAACGGTGTCGACCTCGTGGCGGAGATCGTCGAGGAGGCCTGGTGACCACTCAGGACCAGCCGGTCTCGCCGTGGAACATCGCGAACGTGGTGACGGTGGCCCGGATCTTCCTGGTGCCGGTCTTCGCGGTGTTCGTGGTCCTGTCGGGCATGGAGCACTCGGGTTGGCGGATGGCCGCCTGCGCGCTGTTCGTGTTCATCTCGGCGACGGACTTCGTCGACGGCTGGCTGGCGCGCTCGCGCGGTCTGGTGACCGATTTCGGCAAGCTCGCCGACCCGATCGCCGACAAGGTCCTCATCGGCACTTCGCTGATCCTGCTGAGCTACTACGACCAGCTGGCGTGGTGGGTGACCGTCGTCATCCTCGTGCGCGAGCTGGGGATCACGGCGCTGCGCATGGCGGTGCTGCGGCGCACGGTGATCGCCGCCGACCGGGGCGGGAAGCTCAAGACGGTCCTGCAGATCGCGGCGGTGGCCTGGTACCTGTGGCCGTGGCCGTCCCCGCTCGACGCGGTGGGGCCCTGGTTGATGGGCGGTGCGCTGGTGCTCACGGTGGTGACGGGAATGGATTACCTCTGGAAAGCATTCAAAACGAAGAAGAGCGAGCCGAACGGTACGAGATAGGCTTGCGGAACCCACCTAAGCTCGTTTGAGCTATCGCGGCGCGGAGGAGAGTCCAATGGTCTTGTTGCGGGAACTGCTGGGAGAGACCCTGCGGCGCCGCCGCCGCGCGCAGAAGCGGACGCTGCGGGACGTGTCGAAGCAGGCCAACGTGAGTCTGGGGTACCTCTCCGAGATCGAGCGCGGCCACAAGGAGCCGTCGAGCGAGCTGCTGGCCTCGGTGTGCGGGGCACTTCAGGTGCGCCTCTCCGAGGTGCTGGCAGAGGTCTCGCGTGAAGTTGCGATCCACGAGCGCGGCGAGGAATCGCCGCAGGGCCGCCAGGTCGCGGTGCTGCCTTTGCCTCGCGACAAGGAGGCGCAGGAAGAGGTCGCGCGCAGGCGTCGTGCGCTTTCGGCCGCGCCTGCTTCCATCGCTCAGGTCCGGTCCCGCCACCGTCGTGGCGAGGTGACCGATTCGGTGGTCCGCGCGGCAGCTTGAAATCGACTGATGATGTAGTTTTGGCGATTGAGGCGTCACCCTGTCCCACGCAAGTGGCGCGGATGTCCGACACTAGAGGCATGTCGGCGTTGCAATCACCGGAAGGACCCCGATAATGGCCAATCCGTTCGTCAAGGGCTGGAAATACATGATGGCGCTCTTCGGTGCGAAGATCGATGAGCACGCCGACCCGAAGATCCAGATCCAGCAGGCGATCGAGGAAGCGCAGAAGCAGCACCAGGCGCTGGTGGGGCAGGCGGCTTCTGTGATCGGGAACCAGCGTCAGCTGGAGATGAAGCTCAACCGCTCGATGGCCGAAGTGGAGCGTCTGCAGGCGCAGGCGCGCCAGGCCCTGGTGCTCTCGGACAAGGCCCGTGCCGAGGGCGACGAGCAGAAGGCGCAGCAGTTCGAGTCCACCGCCGAGATTCTGGCGGGCCAGCTGGTCTCCACCGAACAGTCCCTTGAGGACATGAAGGTGATGCACGACCAGGCGCTCACCGCTGCCGACCAGGCCAAGAAGGCCGTCGAGAACAACCAGATGATCCTGCAGCAGAAGCTGCAGGAGCGCACGAAGCTCCTCGGCCAGCTCGAGCAGGCCAAGATGCAGGAGACGATCGCCTCCTCGCTGGAGTCGATGTCGCAGACCGCCGCCCCGGGCAACGTGCCGAACTTCGACGAGATCCGCGACAAGATCGAAGGCCGCTACGCGAGCGCCATGGGCCGCGCCGAGCTCGCCTCGAACTCCGTCGAGGGCCGCCTCCTCGAGGTCAACCGCGCCACGCGCGACATGGCCGGGGCCTCGCGCCTGGACCAGATCCGCGCCTCGCTCGAGGGCGAGCAGCTGTCGGGCGGCAAGGCCAGCCCGGCGATCGAGTCGAAGGAGTCGGTCACCAACGCCCGCCTCGCCGACATTCGCGCGTCCCTCGGCAACGACGAGGGCACGGCCGAGCCCGAGGCCGACAAGACCAAGAGCTGATCCGAAGGGGCCCTACGGTGGACGCGAAGGACCGCAAGCGCGCGCTCAAGCGCCTGCGCTCCCGGTTGTCCGCCGCCAAGTCCTGGACCGCGACCGCGGGAGGCGCTGCCGCCGGCAGCGCCTTCTTCGTGCCCTACGCCGGTCTCGGTGCGCCCGACGGGGTCTGGGTGACGGTCGCGGGGTTCTCGACCGCGATGGCGGTGGTCCGCTGGCTCGACTACCGGCGCCTGGCCCGCGCGATCCCGGCCGAAGAGCGCGCTTCCCTGGAGCTGCACGGCCCCGCGCAGCTGTCGAAGGAGGCGCGCGGCCTGTTCGGTGAGACGGCCGACGCGATCCGGCGCGGGCGCATCCGCGCGCAGTTCCGCCGCAGCCGGGCCCTGCACCCGTACGAGCGGCTGGAGCGGGCCACGGTCGCCGCCGAGCAGATGGCGAAGCGCCTGCAGGGGAACGCCGAGGCGGTCGCGATCCTCGCCGGGGCGTCGAAGGCCGGGCAGGAGCTGTACCGGCTCGCCTTGGGCGTCAAGGACGTCGAAGAGGCCATCGCGATCGCTCCCGACGTGAAGCGCGCCGGTATGGGCGCGAACCTCGACCGGATGGTGGAGCGCCTGGAGACGGGCGTGGCCGCCTACGAGGACATGGTGAGCGCGGCGGGGGAGTGCCTGGCCGGTTCGATCGGGTTGCAGCAGGCGCTGTCGGCGCACTCGGACGAGACGCTGGACCTGCTCACCGACGCGGCCGACCGGTTGCGGGCGGCCGGTGACGCGGCGAGCGAGATCCGCGGGAGCGTCGGCCCGAATCTCACTGGGTGACAAAAGGTTGCATGCGGTGATGAGGTAGACGCGCACCGGAGCGACACGAGGTGAATATGCCTCATTTGATGTAATTTCAGGGTGAAAGCCCTGATGCTGCCGGTGTTGATCGCCGCAACCCTGATCGCCGCCCCTGCGCTGCCAGTCGCCGCGCAGCTCGACGGCCCCGGCGCTGCGAGCCCGACGCCAGCCGACCCCGACCTCGACCCCGGCGAGGTACCGCAAGGTCCGCAAGGGGTCCACCTCAAGGGGTACGAGGGCTTCAAGCTCGCCTGGGAAGCGGACCGCGGCGTCTTCCTCAGCACCCAAAGCGACCACTGGCGCTTCGAACCGGGGGCCGAAGAGTCCCTGGAGAACCAGGGCGCGTTCCGCGTCGTGCACGACGAGACCGGCCTGTGCATGGTCGCGGGCCCGCTCGGCCCCGACGGCGTGAACGCGCCGCTGGAGCTGGCCGACTGCGCCGACGCCGAACCCTGGTCGATCGTGTTCGACGACCGCCCTTCGCATGCCGACTTCCGCTTCGCCACCCCCGAGGGCTACCTGCTCGGACTCGCGCACCCTGCCGAAAAAGAGGAGCATGTGGCCGTGCCCGCCGAAGGCGCCGAGGTCTTCGCGGTGAACGTGCCCGTGAGTCTGCACTCGCAGGAATGGCTGTTCGCGGCGGTGCCGCCGAGCGCCCCGCCGTCGACGCCGCCGAGCGAGACCCCGTCGTCCCCTGAGGCTCCCGAGACCTCCGAGTCGCCGAAGCCGACCCTGCCGACCACCGGCGCCGCCCTCGGCGTCGGGATCGGGGCCGGGGCCGTGGCGCTCGTCGGCGGCGCGGTCCTCGTCCTGTGGTGGCAGCGGCGCCGGGCGCTGCGCGCCGACTGGTGACCGGTTCGAGTCCGGCGCGACACTGCGCCGCGACACACTGAATCCCACGATGCGGGAAATGGTGGTTCGCGCCAGAGCCCGGTGGCATACTACTTTTCGTGACCTTCCAGCTCATGATTAGCTGCGGGCGTTCCGCGGAGCATCGTCGTTAGATGCACCCGCCGAACGCCAGACCTCCTGCCGCCCGCAGGGGGTCTTTTTCGTTCAGGGCAAACGAACGTTCAGGTAGGCCCCGCAGCGGCCGGACCAAAAAAGTAGAAAACTGGAGCACCAAGTGACGCAACCAGACCCGCAAACCGGCAGCGAATCTGCGAGCAGCGGCGGGGACTTCCACGTCTTCGACACCACGCTCCGTGACGGCGCACAGATGGAGGGCCTGCGCTACTCCGTCGCCGACAAGCTCGCCGTCGCCGAACTCCTCGACGAACTCGGCGTCGACTACATCGAGGGCGGCTGGCCCGGCGCGATCCCCTCGGACACGGAGTTCTTCGCCCGCGCGGCCGAGGAGCTGAACTTCAAGCACGCCAAGCTCGTCGCGTTCGGCATGACCCGCCGCGCGCACTCCAGCGCCGCCGAGGACCCGGGCTTCCAGGCCCTCCTCGACTCCCGCGCCCCCGTGCTGTGCCTCGTCGCCAAGTCCGACATGCGCCACGTCGAGCAGGCCCTGAAGACCACCCCCGAAGAGAACCTGGCGATGATCGCCGACTCGGTGCGCACCGGCCGCGAGCACGACCGCCAGGTCTTCATCGACTGCGAGCACTTCTTCGACGGCTTCCGCCACGACCCCGAGTACGCCACCCTCGTCGTCCGCACCGCCCTCGAAGCCGGGGCCGAAGCGGTCGTCCTGTGCGACACCAACGGCGGCAGCATCCCCTCGGACATCACCACCGTCGTCACCGACCTGCGGTCCCGCCTCGAAGCGGTCCTCCCGAAGGAGCGCGTACGCCTGGGCATGCACGCCCAGAACGACACCGGCTGCGCCGTCGCCAACACCCTCGCGGCCGTCCAGGCCGGCGTCATGCACGTCCAGGGCACCGCGAACGGCTACGGCGAGCGCCCCGGCAACGCGAACCTGTTCAGCGTCATCGCGAACCTGGAGACCAAGCTCGGCCTCAAGGTCCTCCCCGAAGGCGGCCTCGAGCAGCTCACCCGCATCTCCCACGCGATCGCCGAGATCGCGAACATGACCCCCGACGAGCACGCCCCGTACACCGGGCACGCCGCGTTCGCGCACAAGGCCGGCATCCACGCCTCCGCGATCAAGGCCGACCCGGCCCTGTACAACCACGTCGACCCCGCGGTCGTCGGCAACGACATGCGCATCCTCGTCACCGAGATGGCCGGACGCGCCTCCGTGGAGCTCAAGGGCCGCGAACTCGGCATCGACCTCTCCGGCGACAAGGCCGCGCTCGACCGGATCACCAAGCGCGTCAAGGAGCTCGAGTCGAAGGGCTGGTCCTTCGAGGCCGCCGACGCGTCCTTCGAGCTGCTCGTGCGCGACGAGGTCGAAGGCGGCCTGCCCCGGCCGTTCAAGCTCGACACGTACCGCGTCATCGTCGACCACGACCCCACCTCCGCCACGGTCGCGGAAGCCACGGTGCGCCTCGACGTGGACGGCGAGCGAGTCATCGCCACCGCGCAGGGCAACGGCCCGGTCAACGCCCTCGACGCGGCCCTGCGCAGCGCCCTGGCCGCCCGGCACCCGCGCCTGGCCGAGCTGACCCTCTCCGACTTCAAGGTCCGCATCCTCGCCGGTTCCAAGGGCACCGACGCGGTCACGCGCGTCCTCATCTCCATGAGCGACGGCGAAGCGGAGTGGACCACGGTCGGCGTGGCCCCCAACCTCATCGAGGCCTCCTGGAACGCCCTCGCCGACGGCCTCGCGTACGGCCTCAACCGGCGCGGCCTCGCCAAGTCCTGACTCCTGCCTACCCGCGCGGCGCCCCATGAACGGCCTGCGCGACACCTGACACGGCCCGGTCCACAAGACCGGTGCCAACGCCCCGGCCGCGCCGATCGTGCGGCGGGCAAGTGAAAAGGGCCCGATCAAGTTGATCGGGCCCTTTTGCTGTGCCGCTCTAGTCGAAGACCGCGAGGCGCTTCTGCTCCTGCGTGCCGCCGCCGAAGGTCGTGAACGCGCCGCCGACCGTGAGGTTCGTGCCCGACGGGTGAGCGGTCGCGTCCCAGGCGCCGACGACGCCGTTCGCGGCCGGGTTCCAGTCCAGGAGCTTCCCGTTCATGTCGACCGCGAGGAGCTTCCCGCGCTGGGCGCGGACCCCGTCGACGCACTGGCCCAGGGGCCCGGCGTGGTTGGTGACGCAGGCCTTGTCGAAGTGGCCGCCGCCGATGACGGAGTCGCCCCACACCTCGACGGTCTGCATGCCGCCGTCGACGGCCTGGTACCAGAGCGTCTCGCCGCTGCGGGTGAACGCCCGGATCTCGCCGCCGCGCCCGTCCAGGGCCGCGAACACGCGGTCCCCGGCGACCTCGACCTCGCGGGTCAGGACGTACACCTTGGACTCGAAGGACGGGTCGGGCGCGCCCGTGGACAGGTTGACCGCGCCGAGCTTGCCGTACTTCTTCTCGCCGCCGATGGTGGCGAACGCGCCCGCGACGTACAGGCGGTCGTGGCCGTACTGGAGGTCGCGGACGGCGCCCTCGGCGACCACCGGCTTGAACCCGGTGACCGGGGCGCCGTTGACGGCGCTGACGGCCGCGAGGGTCGGCTGCGCGAGGCTGCCGACGGACTGGAACGTGCCGCCCAGGTAGACGGTGTTGCCGACCGGTTCGATCGCGTAGACGGTCGCGGAAGGCTTCGGGTTCCAGGTGGTGTCGAGCCTGCCGGTGTCGAGCCAGAAGCGGGCCACGCGCGAGCGGGCGACACCGTCGACGGTGGTGAACTTCCCGGCGATGTACAAGTAGTCGCCGCTGGTCTTGACCTCGTGCACCGATCCGTTGAGGACGGGCGCGAACGGCAGGAGCGCCCCCGTGGCCGAGTTCACGGCCGCGAGGTACGTGCGGTTCGAGAACGTGCCGTCGGTGTTGCGGGCGCGGGTGAAGACCCCGCCCGAGTAGACGATGTCGCCGTCGTAGTCGACCTTGTAGACCTGGTCGTTGAAGGAGGCGGA
The DNA here is from genome assembly GCF_055586545.1 of Glycomyces sp. NPDC050141. Lineage (NCBI taxonomy): Bacteria > Bacillati > Actinomycetota > Actinomycetes > Glycomycetales > Glycomycetaceae > Glycomyces > Glycomyces sp. NPDC050141. The sequence continues at coordinate 68,174 of NZ_JBVJHZ010000003.1, forward strand.
AGCCTGCGGAAGGTTGGAGTCGATCGCTCCGGCGGGCGCCTGCGCCATGAACAGGGCCCCGAGCAATACGAAGAGTGTGATCAAACGGCGCATACGGCAGTTTTGCACGCGGCGTGCGACTCTTCACGCATTCACGGCGGCGCGTCACGGTGGCGCGCGCCCTGTTCAATGCGGATCGGCGTTTTCCAATGGAGACACCGCGCGGGCTACGCCTGCAGGGCCCGGTTGCGGTGCTTGCCGTCACCGCGCCGCTGGTGCGGCCGTACTAGAGTTGACTTGTGACTTCCTACAAGACCGATCGTGCCCGCGCGGCGGCAATGGCCGCGGATTCGGCCGTGTACGGACGCCGCCGGTTCATGTCCGGCTTCTTCCTCGGCCTCGTCCTGCTCGTGATCCTCGCCTTCGCGTTCGGCTTCGTGCTCGTGGGCGACCTCGGCGAGACCCTCAAGGTCCGCTTCGGCGCGACCGCGATCTCGCTGCTCATCGCCGCGCCGCTGACCTGCGTGCTCGGTTTCTTCATCGGCCTGTTCGGGAAGGTCCGCCGCCTCGGCATGGGCATCGTCGTCGGCGCGCTCGCCGGCGCCGTCCTCATCGGCGGCATCTTCCTGCTCGTCCGCTAGCGCGCAGTGCTCCGCTTCCAGTGATGTGCCCGCGCGGTACTCGATAGTGCGTCGACCCTGCCCCGACCCCGAACTAAGCTGAGGCCGCAAGGTTTCGAACCAGTCTCAGAGAGGGGCCGACTGTGCGGATCGCGCGGATCGCTCAACCCACCGGCATGTCCTTCGCCGTCCTCGAAGGCGAGGGCCCCGGCGCCACCGCCGCCGAGATCGAGGGCCACCCGTTCGCGCAGATCAAGTTCACCGGCCAGCGCTGGGCCCTGGACGACGTGCGGCTGCTCGCCCCGATCCTGCCGTCCAAAGTGGTGTGCGTGGGGCGCAACTACGCCGACCACGCCGCCGAGCTCGGCAACGAGGTCCCCAAGGAGCCGCTGCTCTTCCTCAAGCCCTCCACTTCGGTGATCGGCCCGAGCGAGGCCATCCGGCTCCCGGCCGTGGCCGACCAGGTCGAGCACGAGGCCGAGCTGGCCGTCGTGATCGGCCTGCACGGGGCGCGCGGGCTCGACCGCGAGGCCGCCAAGAGCGCGATCTTCGGGTACACGTGCGCCAACGACGTGACCGCCCGCGACCTCCAGCAGCAGGACGTGCAGTTCACGCGCGCCAAGGGCTTCGACTCGTTCTGCCCGATCGGGCCGTGGATCGAGACGTCCCCCGAGGTCGACATGGCCGACGCGGAGGTCCGCTGCGAGGTCAACGGTGAAGTGCGCCAGCTCGGTTCGACCAAGGACATGGTCTTCGACCCGGCCGCGATCGTCGCCTACGTGTCGCAGGTGATGACGCTGCTGCCGGGCGACGTGGTGCTCACCGGCACGCCCGCCGGGGTGGGCCCGCTCCAGGCAGGCGAGACCGTCTCCGTTTCCATCGCCGGTATCGGCACGCTGTCCAACAAGGTGGTTCCCAGTGAGTAACGCCCACACCCGTCGCCCCGCCCAACCGCCGCAAGCGGCTCTTCCCCGAACCGGAATGGCTTCGCCATCCTCTTCTGTCCGCACCCGCTTCTGCCCCAGCCCGACCGGGACCCCGCACGTGGGCCTGGTGCGCACCTGCCTGTTCTCGTGGGGCTACGCCCGGGCGAAGGGCGGCGAGTTCGTGTTCCGCATCGAGGACACCGATGCGGCCCGCGACACCGAGGAGTCCTACAACCAGCTGCTCGAGGCGCTCTCGTGGCTGGGCATGACCTGGGACGAGGGGCCCGACATCGGCGGGCCGTTCGCGCCCTACCGGCAGTCGCAGCGCCTCGACGTCTACGCGGACGTGATCAAGCGCCTCCTCGACGGCGGCTACGCCTACGAGGCGTTCTCGACGAACGAGGAGGTCGAGGCCCGCCACCGCGCCGCCGGGCGCGACCCGAAGATCGGCTACGACAACTTCGACCGCGACCTCACCGACGAGCAGAAGGCCGCCTTCCGCGCGGAGGGCCGCAACCCCGTCTACCGGATGCGGATGCCCGACGAGGACATCACGTTCCGCGACGCGGTGCGCGGCGAGGTCACGACCCCGGCCGGGACGGTGCCCGACTACGTGATCGCGCGCGGCGACGGCTCGCCGCTGTACACGCTCACCAACCCGGTGGACGACGCGATCATGAAGGTCAACATGGTGACCCGCGGCGAGGACCTGATGCCCTCGACGCCCCGCCAGATCGTCATGTGGCGCGCCCTGGTGGAGCTGGGCATCGCCGACGCCGAGCCCGAGTACGCGCACCTGCCGCTCATCGTGGACGAGCGCGGCAAGAAGATGTCGAAGCGCGACCCGCGCTCGAACCTCCTGCAGTACAAGGAGGCCGGGTACCTGCCGGAGGGCGTGCTCAACTACGTGGCGACCCTCGGCTGGTCGATCTCGGGCGACCGCGACACGTTCACCGTGGCGGAGTTCCTGGAGGCCTTCGACCTGCACGACGTGAAGTCGAACCCGGCGAGGTTCGACGAGAGGAAGTTCGACGCGATCTGCTCGGACCACTTCCGCGCGGTCGACACCGCTGAACTCATCGACATGCTCGTGCCGCGCCTCCAGGCCGCCGGGCTGCTCGGCGCCGAGGTCACGGCGGAGCAGTCGCACGTGCTCGACGTGGCCGTGCCGCTCGTGCAGGAGCGCTGCGCGACGCTCGCGCAGGCCGTGGAGATGCTGCGGTTCCTGTTCTGCGGCACCGAGGTCGAGCTGGACGAGGACAGCGCGAAGAAGACGTTCAAGGACGACGCGGCGCAGGTGCTCGACGCCTCGATCGCGGCCGTCGAGGGCATCGAGTGGACCACCGAGGCGATCGAGGAGGCCCTGAAGGCCGCCCTGGTCGACGGCATGGGCCTCAAGCCCCGCAAGGCCTTCGGCCCGGTGCGGGTGGCGATCAGCGGCAAGACCGTGTCGCCGCCGCTGTACGAGTCGATGGAGCTCCTGGGCAAGGACGTGAGCCTCGCCCGCATGCGCGCGGCCCGCGCGACACTCTAAGCGCTACAGCCACAACGGCCCCGTCCGCAAAGGACGGGGCCGTTCGCGTTTGCGCGCCTCCACTACTGTGCAATGCATGGTACTGTGGATTGCGTGGACAGATCGCAACTGCTCAAGGGCCTCCTCGACATCATCGTCCTGCGCGTCCTCGACCGCCAGGACGGCTACGGGTACGAGATCCTCAACCGGTTGCGCGCGGCGGGCTTCGACGACCTCGGCGACGCCTCGGTCTACGGCACGCTCCGGCGGCTCTACCGCGCGGGCTACCTGTCCACCTACGTGCAGCCCAGCGACTCCGGACCGCACCGCAAGTACTACTCGCTCACCGAACCGGGCCGGAAGTACCTCCGCCAAGCGCGCGAGGCCTGGGAGGACGTGAGCGCCAAGATGCGAGTGCTGTTCGACGCGCCCACGAGAGGCTGACCATGACCGACACCCCCGTGCGGCACGACCAGGTCGCCGCCTACCGCGACTCGGCCGAGCGCCACCTCGCCGACCTGCTCGAGGAGATCCGCCTCGACCTCGTCGCCGGACTGCGCGCCCACCTCGCCGACGTCGCCGCCGAACTGCGGCCCGGCGAGACCCTGGAGCGCCGCCTCGGCAGTCCCGAGGAGTGCGCCGCCGCGGCCCTCGGCTACAGCGCCGCCCTCGAATCCTTCCAGCAGGACTATGCAACGGCCGCGCCGCCGCGACCGGTCTACACAGCATGAGCACCACGCCACCGACAACCGCAGCTTGAACAAGGTCAGCCGAGAAGGGCAGCACCATGACGACCACACCCGACCGGTCCACTGAGATCGCGTCCTACCTGACCGCGGTCGAGCGGCACCTGAACGACCTGCCCACGCACATTCGGCAGGACCTCATGTCCGAACTCGACGCCCACCTCACCGAGGTCGCCGCCGACCTCGAGCCCGGCGCGACGCTCCGCGACCTCCTCGGCAGCCCCGAGGCCTACGCCCGCGAACTGCGCGACACCGCCGAAGTCGACAAGGAGCGCGCCTCGGTCCGCATGCGCCGCAAGCTCTCCGACCTCGCTGCCCCGTCCCTCGCCCGCTTCCGGGGCGCCGCCGACAAGTACGCCGTGAGCACCGGCCACGCCGACGCCGTCGAACTGCGCGAGCGCCTGCGCCCCGGCTGGTGGGTCCTGCGAGGTGCGCTGGTGGCGGCCCTCTTCGTCTACTGGCTGTCTTCCGCGCAATACGACGTCACCGGGTTCTCGGTCTTCGGCTCCGTTCCCGGCCTGCTGCTCATGATCGCGATGCTCCTGGTCTGCGTCTGGGCCTCGATACGCCTGGGCGCCAAGGCGATGGACTGGCGGGGACGCCGCCGCCGCTGGATGATCGCCGGAAGCGTCGCACTCGTCGCGCTGGCCGGATACCAGTTCTCGTGGATGTTCACCGGCGCCATTCCGCAGCGGTACATCCCCGCCGCCACGGAAGAGGCGGGCGGGTACCCGTATGTCAGCGACATCTACGCCTACGACGAGAACGGCAACCTGCTCACCGGCGTGTACCTGTTCGACCAGGACGGCAACCCGCTGTGGATCGGCGACCCGTACTCGTGCGGGATCGCCACCGAGGACCCGTTCGCGACCGAGTCGACGGCGGAGGAGTGGGACGTGTACGAGGAAGAGGTCGAGAGCCCCGACGAGAACCTCGGCTACCAGTACCCGCTCTGCGTCTCGAAGGGCACCGAGGGGACCTTCCCGGCGGAAGGGGCGACGACTCCCGAGGACGAGATGACCACGGTGCCGCCGACCGGGGCCCCGACCTCCGAGGCGACGCCGGGCGGGGAAGCGCCCGCGACCCCCGCCGAGTCGGCCACGCCGGGCGAGACCCCGACGAAGTAGCCGGAGACCGGGAACCGGTCCTGCCGCGAGGCAGGGCCGGTTCCGCCTATTCCGGGCAAGACGGGCAGCTTCACCGTCCTCTATGACATTGATCTCAGTGGACCTCCGTCGGAGAAGGTCTGGCGGGGCGGCCGGTGTCAATGGGCCGTTCGGGGGAGGCTCGGCCCCCGGGTCCCAGGAGGGCCCGGGCACCCGGCGCGATACCGGCGCTATCGGGCGAGACGGGCACTCGATGTGAACGCTCGCAGCGAGCAGTGTGCCGTATTGGTGTGATTACCGAGAGGTACGGTCCCCCGGGTTTCGGCCCCTAGGGTTGCCCCGATGTTTACCCGCATGAAGCCTTCCAGCGCGAAGCACCGCGCCGAGGACCCCCAGCGGCACCCCGCCCGCAAACGGGTCCTCGTGTCCGCCGCCGCCGTGCTCTTCGCCGTCGGCACCGCCAGCAGCGCCAGCGCCGCCATCATCGGCACCGACGACCCGACCGCCGAGGACCTCCTCGCCGCCGAGATCGTCGCCGCCTCCGGCAGCGCCGAGCGCCAGTGGGACCAGGTCGCCCCGATGGAGAGCATCCTCCCCGTCAAGGAGACCCCCGCCGCGGAGACCGAGAAGACCGAGGCCGCCGAGGTCCCCGAGCCCGTGGTCGAGGAGCCCGCCGAAGAGGAGACCACCGAGTCCTCCGGGTCGAGCGTCGAGATCGCCGCCGACTGCTCCGAGTACTCCGGCAACCAGGCCATCGGCTGCACCATGACCCTCGAAGCGGGTTGGGACATGAACGAGGTCGGCTGCCTCATCAGCCTGTGGGACAAGGAGTCCGGCTGGGACGAGACCGCCTACAACTCCGGCTCGGGCGCCTACGGCATCCCGCAGTCCCTCCCCGGCGACAAGATGGCCGCCAACGGCGACGACTGGGAGACCAACCCGGCCACCCAGATCGCCTGGGGCCTCGACTACATCGACGGCCGCTACGGCAGCCCGTGCAGCGCCTGGTCGCACAGCGAGTCCAACGGCTGGTACTAGCCGGAACATAAGCTCGAATCCAAGCGGACCCGGAGTTCGCTGACCCAGAGGCCTCGGCGCACCCGCGCCGGGGCCTCTTACTTCCCCAGGGCCGCTTCGAGCCGGTTGAACAGGAAGAGCAGGCTGCCCTTCAGGTGCTTCTCGTCCTGCGAGCCGTCCCCGGTCAGTGCCGTGATCGCGTACTGCTCCGTGTAGTCGATCCGGGTCCCGCCCGCTTCTGGCACGAGCTCCACGGTCACGAGCGAGACCGTGCGGCGCACGCCGTCGACCTGCAGCTCGTAGCCGAACACGAGGCGCCTCGGTTCCACCAGGTCGAAGAAGTGCGACCGCCACTCCACCAGTTCAGGCGTCCCCGACGGAGCGAACAGCGCCCGTGAGGTCTCGCCGCCGCCCACGCGGAAGTCCAGTTCATGGACCGAGTCCTTGCCGGGAATACGGAACCAGCGGTCCCGTATCTCGAGCTCAGCGAAGGCCGCCCACACGCGCTCCGGGGCTGCGCCGAGCACCCGCGAATGCGTCGCCGTACCGTGAATGACTCTGTCGATGTCGTTGCCCGCCAAGGCTTCAGATCCCATCGGCCAATCCTAGATCCGGTCGGTCGCCGCCGAAGCCGCCCGCACCGAGCGCAGCAGCAGGCGCGGGTCGCCGAGCATCCGCTTCAGGCGCCGCTCCAGGCCCGCGATCGGGGTGAGGTTCTGCGGGGCCCGCGCGTCCTTGTGCGCGGCCGAACCCAGCGGCGGCAGGGCCGCAGCGGTCGCGTCGGCGAGCGCGATCGCGGCCTCTTCGCTCAGCTCGTCGGCGGCTTCGAGCCGCGCGACGCCCGCCCAGCCCCGCGACGACGTGCCCGGCAGCCGCAGGTACCACGTGTAGCGCGGCCAGCCGGACATGAGGTGGAAGACCGGCGTGCGCTGGCCCGGCCGCAGCCGCTCGACGACCGCGTTCAGCTCGCTCGGAAGATAGGAGCGGTGGTGGCTCTTGATGTACCCCACCGAGTGCGGCAGGCGGGTGCGCCCGCGCAGGGGGCCGTCGAGGACGGCGAGCTCGGCGTCGAACGCGACCATCGAGGCCATCTTCGCCTCGAGCTCGGCCATCCTGAGCTGCGCTTCGTTGACGAGTTCACCCGGGTCGGGCGAGTCGACCTTGCAGTACGTGTAGTACCCGAACTCGACGCCCGGGTCCACTGCGGCGAACAGGCCGCGGCCGACCTCGGACTCGCCGACCATCGCGACCTGTCCGTCGAGGTCGCACGCGACCGCTCCGGCGGCCCACGAGACGCACACGCCCGGCCAGCGCTCGCCGTCCTCGAACAGCTCGACGCGGGCGTCGATGCGGCGCACGCCGTCCACGACGACGATGCGGCGCGGCCCGGAGGCGGGCGCGTCGACCGGGCGCCAGTCGGCGGGTTCGAGTTCGACGCCGGCGTTCACGATCGCCTGGTTGGCGCGCGAGGGCGACTCGGGGTTGTCCGCGAAGGACGGGTCCCAGGCGTCGACGGTGATCTGCAAGGCGCACCTGCTTTCCGCAATGGTTGCGGCCCAGCGTACTGCTAGGGCCTGCCCCGCGGATCAGACCGGTCGTTACCCGGCCCGTTTGCCCGCTCGCTGCGTTGTCGGCCCTCCCGATACAACCCCGGTATCGGGAGGGCCTTCCGCCTTGCGAGCGAACAAACGGACTCGGGTACCGCCGCGCCCTGACCCGCGGGGCAGGCCCTGCCGTCGACGCCCCGGCCGTTAGGAGATCTCGGTGACGAGTCCGGTCTCGAGCGAGTAGACGCCGCCGACCACGGTGAGCTCGCCGTCGGCGACGAGTTCGGCGAGGTTCGGGTGCTCCTTGAGCGCCTGGATGGTGAGCAGGACGTTCGCCTTGATCATGGCGTCGACCGGGTCGCCGGACTCGCCCTTGGACGCCTCGTAGGCGGGGCGCAGGGCCTCGACGGTCTCGGGGAGCGCGTACTCGTGCTCTTCGAGCTCGGTGCCCTCCTCGGCGGCGAGGAGCGCTTCGTGGGCGGCGGTGACGGCGCCGCACTTCTGGTGGCCGAGGACGACGAGCAGCGGCGCTTCGAGCGCGGCGGGGCCGTAGGACACGGACTCGGAGACGAGCGGGTCGAAGACGTTCCCGGCGGTGCGGGTGACCATGAGGTCGCCGACGCCGGTGTCGAAGACGAGCTCGGGGCCGACGCGGGAGTCGACGCAGCTGAAGACGGCGGCGCGGGGCTCCTGGCCTTCGGCGAGGGACTCGCGCCATTCGGTGTCGGTGTGGGGGTGGACGGGTGCGCCGTCGGCCCAGCGCTGGTTGCCGTCGAGGAGGGCGTCCCAGATGTCGGCGGCCGAGTCGAGCTCGTGGAGGTCGGGGACCTCGGGGGTCTGCGCGGCGGCGTCCTCGCCGCCGATGCCGCCGCCGTCGGCGCTGCACGCGTCGAGGGCGAAGACGGCGATCGCGCCTGCGCCGAGGGCGCCCGCGCCGGTGAGGAGCTTGCGACGGGTGCCGCGAATGTGCAATGTACTCATGTCGCCATAAGTACTTGAAGGTTCAAGTTTAACGGCGGGTGAATCGAGTTCATGTGGCCCGCGGCATAGCCGGACAATGCACTCTTGTCGGACGCCGTGCACGCGAACGGAACGCGAACAGCGAGCGTGCCGTTGCGGCGTAACGGGGCCAACGGAGTCAACCTACTCCCGCCGCGACGCGGCGGCCAGGATCAGGGCGCGCAGTAGTCCCATAGGTATGTCAAAAAATCGTCAAGAGGCCGTGACCTGCGCTAAGACCAGGTCTTCTCCACATGGGACCCTTTGGCGTCCTTGGTGACGCGGAACCGCACGGGCACCCGCTCTGCGAGATCGGCCACATGCGTGACCAGGCCGACGGTGCGCCCGGCCGACAGCGTCAGGGCTTCGAGGGTCGTCGCGACGGCGTCGAGCGTTTCGGGGTCGAGCGTGCCGAAGCCCTCGTCGAGGATGATCGACTCCAGGCTCGCGCCATGCCGCGACAGGCTCGCAAGCTGATCCGACAAAGCCAGTGCCAGCGACAGCGAGGCCGCGAAGGTCTCGCCGCCCGACAGGCTCCGCGCCGGGCGCGGCATGTCGGCGTCGTGGTGGTCGACCACCCAGAAGTCCTGCTCGCGGTAGACCAGGTCGTACTGGCCGCCGGTGATGCGGTTGAGCATCACGGTCGCGCCCGCCACGAGCTCGTCGAGCGCCTCGCTCAGCAGCCACTCCATGAACTTGCGGGCGTCCAAATGCCTGGCGAGTTCCTTGGCCACCAGCGCTTCTCCCGCGAAGCGCCGCATCTCGGCGTCGAGGTCGATGCGCCGCTTGCGGGCCTCGGTGAGCGCGGCGGCATCGGCGCGCGCTACCTCCACGGCCGTCGCGTGGCGGGCCACGTAGTCGCCGCCGGTCCCGTTCCGTGGCACCTCGACGTTGAACTCGCCCAAGGCGAACCGGAGTTCGCCGCGCAGCGTCTCGGCGCGGCCGTCGAGCCCCGCGAGCTCGGTGCGGGCGGCCTCGCGCTCGGTCCCGGCGCGCTCCAGCGAAGCTGCCGCCCAGTCGACGAGCTGGCCCCAGCTCGCGGCCAGGTCGTCCCCTGCGGCGGGCGGTCCGAGCACGGCGACCTGGTCGCGGGCGTGCTGGAACTCCTTCCAGGCCCGCTGCTGGCGCTCGTCGGCGGTGGCCTTGCGCTTCTCGGCCTCCCGCAGCGCGCGCCGCGCGGCCTTCAATGCCGCGCCGGTGCCTGCGAGCTGCTGCCGGGCGTCCTCGGAGTTCGCGCGCTGCTGCTGCAGCACAGCCGGTTCGGGGACGTTCTCGAGCTTCTTCTTCAGCCGCCGCTCGGCGAGCTGCAGTTCGGTGAGCCGCTCCTCGTAGCTCTCCAGTTTCGTCTGGAGCGCGACCACGGCGGCCTGCGCATCCCGGAACTCCACTGTGGCCGTACGGGAGGCCTCTTCGGCCTGGTGCATCGATTCCGACAGGTCGTGCTCGGGCACGTCCTCGACCGGGCGGTCGCAGACCGGGCACTCGTCGCCCACTTCGAGCCCGGCCCTGAGGGTTCCGGCGAGTTCGGCCATGCGGATCTTGTGGAGCACCGCGTGCTGGATCTCGACCTCTTCCGAGGCGGCCTCTTCGAGCTCCTTGGCCTCGGCGAACTGGTCGCGCAGCTCCTCGGTGAGCTCCAGGCCGGTCTTGAGCTTCGACTCGGTCTCGCCGAGTTCGGCCCAGGCCTTGAGGTCCCGTTCGAGCTTCGCCAGGTCGAGACCGTCCAGTTCAGACCGCAGCCGCTCGTCCTCGGCCTCGGTGGCCTCGACCTCGGCGCCCTTCTCGGCGACGGCGGCCGAAGCGGCGGCGACCTGCGCGGCGATGTCCGCGACCCCGGACGGCTGCTTGATGTACGTGAGCGAGGCGAGGTTCGCCTCCGCCTCGGTGAGCCTGCGCCGGGCCGTCTCGACGGCCGCCGCGAGCCCGTCGAGCGCGTTCGACTTGTCCCGCACCGGCTCCGAGAGCTTCTCCAGGCGCTCGACGCGTTCGGCGGCGTGCCCGATCTGCTCCTCGGTGACCGGCGCGATGCCCGCCAGCTGCGTCTCGTACGCCTGCCGCTTCGCGTCGGCGTCGACGAACCGGGTGCGGGCGCGCTGCTGGATCGCGCGGTAGACGCTGTGGCCGAGCAGGTTCTCCAGGATGTTCCGCCGGTCAGCCGAGGACGCGCGCAGGAACTCCGCGAACTCGCCCTGCGGCAGCAGCACGCACTTGGTGAACTGCTCGAACGGCAGGCCGATGATCCGCTCGGCGGCGGCGTTGACCTCGTTCGGGCTGCCGCCCAAGGCCTTGCCGAGCCCTTCGACCAGCTCGGTGTCCTCGGCCGGGTTCACGCCCTCCGGCAGCTGCTCCAATGCGGCCGTGGTGGTCTTGACCTTGCCGTTGCGGTCGCGCCGCAGAATCCGGGTCGCCACGTAGTGCTGGCCCGCCGCGCCGAACACCAGCCGCACCCGTCCCTCCACAGCGGACGGCGCGAGGGAGTTCTGCGTGGCCGACTTCGGCCAGCGCGGCGTCCTGCCGTACAGCGCGAAGCAGATCGCGTCGAGCACCGTGGACTTGCCCGCGCCGGTGGGCCCGGTGAGCGCGAAGAACTCCGCGTCGGTGAAGTCGAAGGTCTCGCTCCCGGTGTAGGAGCCGAAGCCCTGGAGGTCCAGTCGGACGGGCCGCATCAGGCCTCCTCGGTGACGGTCTGGGTGTCTTCGTAGAGCTCGGCGAACAGCTTCGTGACGGCGGGGTCGTCGTGCTGATGCTCGTGGAGGTACGCGGTGAAGAGGTCGCCGGGGCTGCGCCCGGAGCGCCGCTCGCGCGGTTTCGCGTCCTCGGCGCGCATGACCGGGTCGATGTGGATCTGGACGGCGCGCGGGAAGAGGTCGGCGACCTCGCCGCGCAGGCCGGCGCGGGCGGGCTCGGTGACGAAGACCCGCAGCCATGCCCGTTCGTCCACTTTGGCGCTGGCGAGCTGTTCGAGGGTGCCACGCACGGTCTGCAGCGGCACGGCGGCGGTGAGCGGGACGGTGCGGGTGCGGGCGGGCACGCCGGGCGCGACGTCGACGATCGCGACGCTCGGGGTGTGGTCCTCTTCGCCGAAGTCGACGGCGAGCGGGCCGCCGGAGTAGCGGATCGGGCAGGGCCCCTGGATTGCTTGCGCCTTGTGTAGGTGTCCTAGGGCCACATAGGAAGTGGTGGGCGGGAAGATCGCGGCGGGCACGGCGTAGTCGGCCACGGTGTGGACCTCCCGCTCGCCGCCGCCTACTTTCCCGCCGACGACGGTGAGGTGCCCGGTGAAGAGGTTCACGGTGTCGGCGGTGAAGTCGTGCGTGAGCGCGGAGACGAGGCGGCGCAGGTGGTCGGCGTAGTTCGCCTCGGCCCCGGCCGCGCCGAGCTCGAACAGCTCGGCGGCGCGCACGGCGTGCCGCTGGGCGATGAACGGGAGCGCGGCGCAGCGCCAGCGCTCGCCGCTTTCCGTGGTGCCGGTGACGAGGTGGTCGGAGGCCTTCCCGAGCGACCCGCGCAGGTGGATTCCGGCGGCGTGCGCCCAGTGCCGAAGGGCCTCAAGGGCTTTGCCGTTGTCGTGGTTCCCGGCGATGACGACGACCTCGGCGCCGGTGCCGCGCAGCGCGGACAGCGCCGAGAACAGCAGCCGCTGCGACTCGGCCGAAGGCGAGGCGGTGTCGAAGAGGTCCCCGGCGACGATCACCAGGTCGACCGCCTCTTCCCGCGCCACGTCGACCATCTGCTTGAAGACGGCGCGCTGCTCGTCGAGGCGCGAGCGTCCCTTCATGGTGACGCCGACGTGCCAGTCGGACGTGTGGAGAATCCGCAAGGCCTGCTCCTCTGTGTCCTTGAAAGTCGGTGCGGTGCTGTGGACCCGTGTCTAGAACGGGATGTCGTCTTCGTCGTCCCCGGCGAGGTCGAACGGGTCGACCTTCGCGGTGGGGGACATGGCGCGGCCGGACCGCGCGGTGGGGGCCGGGGCGGACCCGGCCTCGGCGGGGCGGGTGGCCCAGGCGGGGAACGGGAAGTTCACCACCAGCGGGACCGGGAGTTCGGGCTGGGCCACGAACATGGTGCCGGGCTTGGCCATGAGCACGCGCATGCGCTGCGCCTGCGTCAGGAACCCGTACTCGGGGCGCGTGGCCTCGGCGGCGTCGAGGCGGCCGACCACCCGGATAGCGGAGTTCGACGCGATGCGCCGCTCCACTTCGGACGCGGTCTGCTGGGCGCCGATGAGGATGACCCCGAGGGAGCGTCCGCGCTCGGCGATGTCGAGCAGGATGTCCTTGATCGGGCTGGTGCCCTCGCGCGGCGCGTACTTGTTGAGCTCGTCGAGGACCACGAACTGGAGCGGCCTGGCCGTGCCGGCCTTCTCCTTGCGCTCGAACTCGGTGCGGAGCACGACGCCGACGACGAAGCGCTGCGCCCGGTCGGGCAGGTTGTGCAGGTCCACGACGGTGACCTGGGCTTCGGAGGTGAGCACGGCGCCCTTGGGCGGCAGGTCGCCGCGGATGAGCCGCCCGATGTCGCGCCCGGAGGCGATGAGGCGGCGGATGAACGCGTTCACGGTGCCGAGGCCGATCGCCGACCCGGCCCACTCGGTGCGGGTCTCGTCGTCGGAGAGGCGCTCGCAGATGAGGTCGACGAGGTCGCGGTAGCTCGTGAGCAGCTGCCCGTCGACACTGATGGCGCCGTTGTCCTTGGGTCGGGCCTCCTTGCGGAGCCGGGCGGCGACCTGGTGGACGACCATCGTGTACTGCTGGCGGTCGTCGTCGCCGTCGGCGAACACGAACGGCAGCAGGCTGAGCTGGCAGAACTCGGCGAGGGTCCAGTAGAACGCGTCGACACCCGTGGACCGGCACGCCACGTCCGGGACGCCGTTGGAGTCGCCTTCGCGCGGCGGCGCGAGCACTTCCACGGACTTGAACGCGCCCGGTTCCATGCCCAGGCGCCGGTACGAGTCGCGCACGGTCTCGTCGATCTTCGTGTTGTCGTGGTCGAGGAGCAGCAGGTCCTCGCCCTTGACGTTGAAGATGAGCGCCTTCGTGTTCGCGGCCTCGGCGCCGAGCGCGCCGGAGTGCAGGAGCGAGTAGAGCATCCACGTCGCGAACGAGGTCTTCGTGGCCACACCCGAGATACCGGAGATGGAGACGTGCGCGCCCCTGGTGCCGTCGAGGAAGTCGGGGTTGAGGAACACCGGCTGGCCGTCGCGCGAGAACCCGAGGGGCACTTGGCGGGCCATGCCGTCGAAGTACAGGGCCCGGTCGCGGTCCTCGCCGGAGGCGCGCTGGACCTCGGCGCCGGGGCGCGGCGGCACGAACACCTCGGGTTCGACGCGGGTCACGGTGACCTCGGCGGCCTCCTGCACCTGCGCGGGGAGCAGGCCCCCGGCGATGTCGAACACGTCCGAGTCGAACTGGGCGCCTTCGTGGCGCGAGCGCACGGCGGTGACGACGCCGGAGATGCGGACCGTGCCGACCCCGGGCACCTGCCGCTCGGTGGTGAGCACGTCGTCGAGCTGGGCGTACGCGTCGGGGCCGACGCCGACCCAGAACGCCAGGGGCGTCGCGTCCTCAGTGCCGAGCACGCGGCCGACCGATTCACTCATCGGTTGATCCTCGCAGATAGCGCAGGATGAGGTTCCCCCCGGCTTCGAGGACGTGTCGCAGCTCCAGGGGCCTGGCCTCCGGGGACGCGGGGCCCTCGGCGATGCGCACGGGACCGGCCCCGACCAGGAGCGGCGAGAGCGTCAGGTCGAGTTCGTCGGCGAGGTCGGCGGCGATGAGGTCGCCGAAGACGCGCGGCCCGCCCTCGCACAGGATCTGCCGCAGCCCGCGCTCCCGCAATGCCGCGATCGCGGCGGCGTAGTCGACTTCGCCGGTGCCGACCGCGATCACGTCCGCGACCTTCCGGAACGGCCCGACCTGCGCTTCAGGCAGGTCGGCCGGGACGACGAGGACCGGGCGCCGCGGCGCGAGCGTGAAGATCCCCATGTCCGGGTCGAGCCCGGCGAGGCTGCGCGAGACGACCGCCATCACGGGCACCTCCGGCAGGCCCTGGGCCTTGCGCCAGGCCATCCGGTCGGGGGAGAGGACCAGCGGCCCGTACCCTTCCGCCGCCACCGTCCCGGACCCGGTCAGGAGCACGTCGCAGCGCGCCCGCAGGACCTTGAACACGCGCTTGTCCTCTTCACCCGAAAGGGGACCGGACAGGCCCTCCAGGGTCGCCGCGCCGTCGGCGCTGGCGACGAAGTTGACCCGCAGCCAGTCGGGGGCGGGCGGCGCGTACGCCGCGTAGACCTCGTCGTCGGTCAGTTCATCGAGTTTTCGGTACCGCACCTCTGCCACGGCTGAAAGGTAGCCCACGGCCCCGACAACCGGCCCGGTGGACGCTCAGTCGCCGAGGACGCGTTCCAGGTACGGGTTCGAGAAGCGCCTGTCGGGGTCGACTTCCTTTCGCACCGCGAGGAAGTCGTCGAAGTGCTCGTAGCGCTCGCCCAGGCGCTCGGCGTCGAGCGAGTGCATCTTGCCCCAGTGGGGGCGCCCGTCCGCGGCGTCGAAGATCGCCGCGCAGTCCTTGAAGTACGCCTCGTGGTCGTGCCGGTGGTACTGGTGCACCGCCACATAGGCGGTCCGGCGCCCCTGCGCGGTCGAGAGCCAGATGTCGTCGGCGGCCGCGAACCGCACCTCCACGGGGAACGACACGAGGTGCCTTTCGCGCTCTACGGTCGCGTGCAGCTCCCGCAGCACGTCGGGCAGTACCTCGCGCGGCAGCGCGTACTCCATCTCGCGGAACACGACCGAGCGCGGGGACGCGAAGACCCGGTGCGACACGTCCGTGTACTCCCGGGCGCTCCACACCCGCCCGGCGATCCGGTTGAGGCCCGGCACCATGCCGGGGAAGCGCGCCCCGACCCGGTTGCTCGCCTCGAACAGGGTGTTCTCGGTGAAGCCCTCGCTCCACCAGTACGACAGGCGGCTGGGTGCGCGGCTCGGCTCGGACATCGCGTACCGGTTGTTGCGTTTCGTCAGCGTCCTGGAGGTGTGCGGGAACCAGTAGAACTCGAAGTGGTCGTTCTCGGACACCAGCTCGTCGAGGTTGTCGAGCACGGTGTCGAGCCGCTCGGGCTTCTCGACGGCCTTCAGCCGGAACGCCGGGACGCACTGCAGCGTCACCTCCGCGATGACCCCGAGCGCCCCGAGCCCGAGCCGCGCGGCCGCGAACAACTCCGGCCGCTCGAACTCCGTACACTGTACGATCGAGCCGTCTGCAAGAACGAGCTTCAATCCCTTGACCTGCCAAGCGAACCCCCGGTACCGGTCCCCGGTGCCGTGCGTCCCCGTCGAGATCGCCCCCGAGATCGTCTGCCGGTCGATGTCGCCCATGTTCTCCAGCGCCAGCCCGTGCGCGTCGAGGACCTCGTTCAGCCGCCACAGCGGCATGCCCGCCTCCACGGTCACCAGGCCCGACCGCTGGTCGACCTCCACGACCTGGTCGAGACCGCCCATGTCGACCTGCACGCCGTCGGCGACCGCGATCCCGCTGAACGAGTGCCCGGCCCCGACCGCCTTCACGCGCAGCCCGTCCGAGGCCGCTGCGGTGACCGCCGCGGCCAGCTCCTCGGCGCCCGCGGGCCTGACGGTGCGGGCGGGGTCGGCGCTCTCGGTGCCCGACCAGTTCTGCCAGATCGAGGTTCCCACGGCAGCTCCCATAGCTACTCCGGTTGAATGTGAGGCGAACTTCACGGTAGCTTTCATCTAACCCCAATTGAGCTGCCGAAGGGAAGTCGGATGGGCTACCAGCGAGTTACCGGGGTCGATGCCCCCGCCGCACTCGAACACCGGTTCGCCGAGCTGGGCCGCGCCACCGCCGGGCTCCAGCCGCCGTTCGCGGTCGTCGACCTGAACGCCTTCGACACCAACGCGGCGATCCTGCGCCGCAACGCCATAGGGAAACCCCTGCGCCTCGCCAGCAAATCCCTGCGCTGCCGCACCCTCATGCGCAGAGCACTCAATCAGCCCGGCTTCAAGGGCATCCTCGGCTTCACCCTGCCCGAAGCACTATGGCTCGCACAGGAATTCGACGACATCGTCGTCGCGTATCCGACAGCCGACACCGACGCCCTCCGCGCCCTCGCCGCCGACGACGAGCTCGCCCGCCGCATCACCCTCATGGTCGACTCCGTCGAGCACCTCGACTTCCTGCGCCGCCACATCGAGCCCGACCCGAACCGGACCCTGCGGGTCTGCCTCGAACTCGACGTCTCCCTCGAACTCCTCGGCGGCCGCATCCACATCGGCGCCCACCGCTCCCCGGTCCGCACCCCCGAGCACGCCCTCGACATGGCCCACGAGATCGACAAGCGGCCCGGCGTCGACCTCGTCGGCATCATGGCCTACGAAGGCCAGATCGCGGGCGTCCAGGACGCCTACTCCGCCGCCGCCCTCAAATACCCGCTCGTGCGGCTCATGCAGCGCGTCTCCCGCCTCGAACTCGCCGAACGCCGCGCCGAGGCCGTCGCCGCCGTCCGCAGCGTCGCCGACCTCGAGTTCGTCAACGGCGGCGGCACCGGCTCGGTCGTCTCGACCGCCGCCGACCCCTCCGTCACCGAGATCGCCGCGGGATCGGGCCTCTACTCGCCCGCGCTCTTCGACGGCTACCGCTCGATCCGGCCCATCCCCGCCGCGTTCTTCGCCCTGCCCGTCGTCCGCCGCCCCCGCCCCGGCATCGTCACCGCCCTCGGCGGCGGCTGGGTCGCCTCCGGCGTCCCCGGCCCCGACCGCCTCCCCAAACCGACCTTCCCGGCAGGTATGCGCTTCTCCAAGACCGAAGGCGCAGGCGAGGTCCAGACCCCGCTCAAGGGCCGCGTCGCCGACGGCCTCGCCATCGGCGACCGCGTCTGGATGCGCCACGCCAAAGCCGGTGAACTCGCCGAACGCGTCAACACCCTCTACCTCGTCCGCGGCGGCGAACTCGTCGACGAGGTCCCCACCTACCGCGGCGAAGGCCACGCCTTCGCCTGACACACAACGCGAAAGGGCCCGGCGGGAAATCCGCCGGGCCCTTGCTCATCTTGGATCAGTCGTCGCCGCGGCCGTTGCCGCGGTTGTTCTCACCGGGCTCGCACAGCCCCAAGAACTCCGACATCGCGTCGCACGTCTCCTGCCCCGGCGGCGGCGTCGCAGCGACGCACTTCGTATCGCCCGGGTTCGCAACGCAGTACGCGCTGCTCGCGTCGATCATCCCCTGGTCGTTCAGGATGTCGTCCACGATCGCGCTGCCCGCGTGCGAAGACGCCTCCGTCCAGTTCTGCGACTCGTACCCCTCGGACTCGATCGCGCCGTTCATGAACTGGATCCACACCGGGTAGCTCAGCTTCGAACCGTAGACGCCGTCAGTGCCGCCGTCCTTGTTCAGCAGCGGCGCCGACTCCGCGGTCGCGTTGCCCACCCACGCGGCGATGCTCAGCTGCGGGATCGCGCCCACATACCAGGTGTGCGCGTTCGCGTCCCCGTACTCGTCGGCCGCCTGCCACGTACCGGTCTTACCGGTGAGCTGGCGGCCCCCGTCGATCGTGTCGCCCTCACCGGTGATCGTCGAACCCACCCACTGCAGGTTCTGCGCGATCGTCGAGTCCAGCGCCTGGTACGACTCCAGCTTCCGCTGCTCCGGGACCGGGTTCCCGTCGCGGTCGTACACCGCCTCGACGTAGTGCATCTCGTTGTAGACGCCGTCGGCCGCGATCGTCGCGTACACGCTCGCCATGTACGCCACCGAAGTCGGGTACTGGCCGAAGCTGATGTGGTAGTAGAACGGCGAGTTCTTCGAGCTCAGGTCCAGCGGCGTCTTGATCGGCGTCACCTTGTCGGACTCGTAGCCGTCGAGCGAGGCGTCCGTGTCGATGTTGCCCGTGACCGGGTCGGTCACGAACGAGCCGTCGTCGTTCTCGATGATGCCGTGGCGCGAGTACGTGATCGCCCCCTCGCTGTCGCGGTAGAACCGGTACGTGACCTCCTGGCCGTCCTCGGTCTGGGTCATCTGACGCATGCCCATGTTGACCGCGGTCTCCAGGATCGCCGTCGCGCCCCACTTCTCGGCGATCGCGTACATCGGCGTGTTCTTCGACTGCCGCACCGCCTCAGTGAGGGTCATGTGGTCCGCGCCGCCAGTGTTCGACCCCGAGTTCGAGATCGTCGGGTCGTCGAATGTCTCCAAGGAGTCGAACTCGCGCGGCGACTCCGCGTTCCACCACGAGTCGATCGAAGCGCCGTTCTCGATCGCCGTAGCCGCCGTGACCATCTTGAACGTGGACGACGGCGGGTGCGGGTTCTCCAGGCCGGCCTTGTCGATACCGAGGCCGTTGTCGCCGCCGTAGTAGCCCAGGACCCGGCCGGTGCCCGGCTCGACCGCGACGACCGCGCTGGCCATCGACTTGTTGTAGTCGTGGAGCGCCGCGTTGTCGTTGCTGTTGACGAACTCGAAGTAGCCGTCCTCGTTCACGTACTCGGCGGCGGCAGCGGCGTTCTCCTCGGTGACGACCGCGCCGTTGTCGTCGATGAGCTCGTCGTTCTCGTTCCTCTGCCGTTCGAGGTCGCCGCGCGAGGCGGTGCTCACGGCCGCGGCCTGGACGTCGGGGTCGAGGGTCAGCTCGACGGTGTAGCCGCCGGTGTTCTCTTCCTTGCCGTAGAACTCTTCCTGGCTGAGGCCGTAGCGGCTCTCCAGCTCGGCCCAGATGTAGCCGTCGGTCGGGTTGGTGATGAAGCCGGTGGTGGTGTCGTGGCCCCACGTGCCCGGGTTCTGCAGCGCTTCGAGGGTCTCGGGCATCCCGGCGTCGAGGTCCGCCTGGACCTTGGCGAGTTCGTCGGCGTTGAGGTCCTCGGTAAGCGTGAGCAGCGTGTTCATGCCGTGCGTCCAGCGGTCGAGCGGCGCGGTGCTGCCCTCCTCGGCGACCCGCGGGTCGAACGAGCCGTCACCGGCCTTGACCTGCATGACGAGCATCATGCCCTCGCCCCAGGACAGCTCCTCGACCTTCTTGCCGAACCAGACCTCGGCGGCGGCCTCGATGCCGTAGGAACCGCGGCCGTAGAAGTTGAGGTTGAGGTAGTGGAGCAGGATCGTCTGCTTGGAGTTGTCCTGCTCCAGCTTCATGGCCATGACGGCCTCGCGGGCCTTGCGGCCGTAGGTGAGGTCGTCGCGGATGTCGGAGACCATGCCCGCGTACTGCTGGCTGATGGTCGAGGCGCCCTGCGTGTCGCCGCCCTTGAGGTTGTTGACCAGCGCGCGCATGGTGCCCTTGTAGTCGACGCCCTCGTGCTCGAAGTAGTCCTTGTCCTCCAAGGCGAGCAGGGACCAGACGACCGAGTTCGGCAGCTGCTCGTACTCGTCCACGAGCTTGCGCGTGTACTCGCCGTACCCGGCGATCGGGGTCTCGCTGCCGGCGAGCGTGAAGGTGGTGGACTCGCCGAACTTGAGGTCCTCGGGGGCGGGGACGTTCTGGAAGAACCAGGACCCGGCCACGGTGATCGCGCCGAGGAACATCAGGCACACCATGATGAGCGCCGCGTAGACGCGGCGGCGGCGCACCGACATGCGCTTCTTCTTGCGGCCCTTCTTCGCGGCACCGGGGACCGGCTTGGGCTTGGCGGCGCTGACGACCGACGCGCGCCCCATGTTGCCGCCGCCCGCGACGGAAGGCTGGCCTACCGGCGGGCCGCCCATCGGCGGGCCTGCCGGGGAGCCGCCCATCGGGGGGCCGACCGGGGGTCGCATCGGCGGACCCATCGGCGGGCCTGCAGGGGGACCGGCCTGGTGGCGCGGGGCAGGGTGCTGAAAGTCGCTCATGCTCAACCATCCACGAGTTGTGAGGTGCCGATCCGCGGCGTGTGGCCTGCGACCGGCTTCGGCGAGCGCTGCTGAGGAGCAGTAAGGCTGGCGCCCGCAGAACTTTGGATGTTAGCGGACCACGCCCGGTAGGCGAGGGGTGCTCGGTTTCGCGGGTGAGGAAGGCCGCTTAACGACCACCTTAGACCTCCACTGCCACCACGCGACCGGCATGCCGGTGACGAACCGGCACACACCGTCACGACCCGGATGCGACTACTTCGCGACGCCGCGCGCGGCCTGCCTCCCCGAGAACAGGCACCCGCCCAGGAACGTCCCCTCCAGCGACCGGTACCCGTGCATCCCGCCCCCGCCGAACCCCGCCGCCTCACCGGCCGCGTACAGCCCCGGCAGCGGCTCCCCGTCGGCCCTCAGGACCCGCCCGTCCAGGTCGGTCTGCAAGCCGCCCAACGTCTTCCGCGTCAGCAGGTTCAGCCGCACCCCGATGAGCGGCCCGGCCTTCGGATCGAGCAGCCGGTGCGGCGACGCGACCCGGATGAGCTTGTCGCCTCGGTAATTCCTGGCCCCTCTCAAGGCCGTGACCTGCAGGTCCTTCGTGAACTTGTTGTCCATCTCGGCGTCCCGCGCCTCCACGGCCGCCCGCACGGTCTCGTAATCGAGCAGGCCCTCGCCGGTGATCCCGTTCATCTTCGCGACCAGCTCCGGCAGCGTCGCCGCCACGGCGAAGTCCGCACCGTGCTTCTTGAACGCCTCCACAGGCCCCGGCGCGCCCGGCAGCACCCGCTTGAGCAGCAGCTTGATGTCCTTGCCCGTCAGATCCGGGTTCTGCTCGGACCCGGAGAGCGCGAACTCCTTCTCCAGGATCTTCTGCGTGAGCACGAACCACGTGTACTCGTGGCCCGTGGTCATGATGTGCTCCAGCGTGCCCAGCGTGTCGAACCCGGGGAACAGCGGCGCGGGGAGCCGCTTCCCGGTCGCGTCCAGCCACAGCGACGACGGCCCCGGGAGAATCCGGATGCCGTGGTGCGGCCAGATCGGGTCCCAGTTCTCGATGCCCTCGGTGTAATGCCACATCCGGTCGCGGTTGATCAGGTTCGCCCCGGCCTCCTCGGCGATCCCGAGCATCCGCCCGTCCACGTGCGCCGGCACGCCCGAGATGAGCCGCTTGGGCGCCTTCCCCAGCCGCTCCGGCCAGTTCTGCCGCACGAGGTCGAAGTTCCCGCCGATCCCACCCGACGTAACGACGACCGCCTCAGCGCTGATCGCGAACTCGCCAAGAGGCTCCCGAGTGGTCGCCACCCCGCGCTTGGACCCGTCAGGAGAAAGCAGCGTCCCGGACACCCCGGTCACGACACCATCGGTCACGGTCAGCTCATCAACCCGATGCCGGAACTTGAGCTGCACCTTCCCCTCATGGGCGGCCTGCCGGACCCGCCGCGCGAACGGCTCCACGATCCCCGGCCCGGTGCCCCACGTGATGTGGAAGCGCGGCACCGAGTTCCCGTGGCCCTGCGCCGTATAGCCCCCGCGCTCGGCCCACCCGACGACCGGGAAGAACCGGACCCCCAAGGCGTGCAGCCAGGCCCGCTTCTCCCCGGACGCGAAGTCCACGTACGCCTCGGCCCACTTCCGCGGCCACTCGTCCTCGGGCCGGTCGAACCCGGCCGTCCCGAGCCAGTCCTGCCACGCGAGGTCGTGGGAGTCCTTGATCCCCATCCGCCGCTGCTCGGGCGAGTCGACCAGGAACAGCCCCCCGAACGACCAGAACGCCTGGCCCCCGAGCGACTGCTCGCCCTCCTGCTCCAGCACGGTCACGCTCTTCCCGAGCCTGACCAGCTCCGCAGCAGCGGCCAACCCGGCCAACCCCGCACCGACCACGATGACGTCACTGTCCATCGCCCGAGCCTCCCCAGCAGCAGTTCCGACGCCTACTGGCGCGTAGCGTCAATATGCCAGTACCGCGACCTGCGGTCAACTGACTGGAGACTTCTCCTTCAGGACCCCCTGATGCGGCATCCGCCAAGCCGCGGCAAGCGTCGAAGGCCGCAGGTTCTCCGCCCCGCCGAAGAACTCGCAGAACTTCATGATGAGAGGGTCCCACCCGACCGGGTCCACATAGTCCGTCCCCGGCACGAGCAACCCCTCCTCGATATGCGCCCGGACAACCCGAACCTCGAAAGCAGTAGCGGTCCCTCCGAACCCATGAGCAGCCTCAACCACGCACTCCAGCTGAATAGGACTCTCCAGAACCCGAGGCGCCCCGACAACCTCCGACGGCTGCGGAGTCAACCCGGCAGCAGAGAACTTGTCGGCCTCAAACCGATACCCCTTGGCCACCTTCGTATCCGGCACCGGGTTAGCCCCGGTCAAAGGAGCAAGCAAATCCACGGCATCCACGAGGTCCGCGGGAACCATGTTCAGGACACACTCCCGCTCCCGCAGCATGTTCTCCGTCGTCTTCGACCGGTTCCCCATCCCCAACATCGCCGACTGCCCCAACCACCACGCCGAAGACATCGGCGCCACATTCCCCGACCCGTCAGCATTCCGACTGCTGATGAGCACCACCGGAGTCCCGAAGTACAGCACCTTCAGATCCGCCTTCACATGCATGACAACCCCTCTCAACCAACCTGACCCACCCAACTAAACCCGCCCCACCCCCACCCAAGCTGGCCAAAAACCGACCTCGCATTCACGAACCCCCGCAACGGTGTCAGCCGCATAGACTGAAACCCCTCTTTGTGCCCACCCCCGCGAGGTGACGACATCCCATGACCGAAGTACCAGAGTTCGAACTCGGCCGGGTCTACGGCCGCGACGAAATCTTCGACAACTGGGGAGGCTCTCGCTACAGCGGGATCGTGCACTCCAGGAAGACCCCAAACGTCATGATCTTCTCCGATCCCCTCAAAGGCGAACCGTACGGTTACATCGATAACCTTGATCTCTACGACGATGTCGGCCCGCTCGTCCTCTACACCGGAGAAGGCCGTGTTGGCGACCAGAAGCTGACGAACGGAAATGCCGCAATCCTCAACCATCACGAGGACGGTCGAGCAATCCGACTCTTTGAGGCAGTTGGCTACGCGAATGGTTCGGGTGGTGCGCGGCTCCACAAGTACCTCGGTGAATACGAGGTAGATCTGCCGACAACGCACGATTTCTCAAGTGCGCCCGATGAGAACGGTGACCTCAGGAAGGTCATCGTCTTCCAGCTACGGCCGGTCGGGTCGACGGCAGAGCCGTCGGTCGAAGAAAAGCTGGTGCTGCCTGGCATCACCTACATCGACTTCCATGCCACCGCGGAGGTCGACCCGGCCGAGCCGGTCGTGAGCAAACTTGTCGAGCCCGAGAGCAACATCGCTTCCATCATCGTGCGCAGAGCAATCGAGCAGACCGAGGTTCGACGGAGGGAAGCGGATCTGGTCGATCGATTTCGAGCCACGCTCGAGTCGAATGGCCACGAGGTCAAGCGGTGCAAGATCTCCATCACAGAACTACGCACCGTGTTGCTGAGCGATCTTTTCGACGTCTCCGACAACATCCTCTACGAGGCCAAAGGGCGAGCCGACCGAAACTCAGTTCGGCTGGCGATCGGGCAACTTCTCGACTACCAGCGCCACATCGATCCCAAGCCTTCAGCCCTTGCGGTTCTACTTCCAGAGCCTCCGCAGGAAGACCTGCGGGGCTTGATCGAGTCCGTTGGAATCGAGCTGGTCTACGAAGAAGACGGACAGTTCGTGGGCTGGCCGGTGGCCGGGAGCTAGCTATGTCTTGTCGCCCACCCATCATGCTACTGTCGGGTAACTTGTTGGGTGGGTGATCGCGCCCGCGGGACTTCGGTGGTGCTTTGATGAACCTCTACTTCCGGTTGCTGCTGCTGTGGATGCGTTCGCGGCGGCGGGGGGCGATTGGGTTGTGGGATACGGCTGCGACTCCCTTCAGGGTTGTGCCGACGGACCTTGATCCGTTCGGGCATATGACCAACAGCCGGTACCTGACGATCATGGACGTGGGACGGATCGATCTGATGATGCGATCCGGGTTCTGGTCGAAGATGAAGGAAAAGGGCTGGTACCCGGTCGTGGCCGGGCAGACCATCACCTACAAGAAGTCGTTGCAGCCGTGGCAGCGGTTCGAGCTCCGGACGAGGGTGCTCGGGTTCGACGAGCGGTGGGGTTACACCGAGCAGACCTTCTGTGTCGGTGATGTGGTGTACGCCCAGGCCTTCGTGCGGACCCGGTTCCTGAAGCGGTCCGGGGGATCGGTTGAGCACGATGAGCTGGAGAAGGTCGCTGGAGGATTCCCGATCGATCGGGAAGTTCCCGAGTGGTTGGTGGAGCTGACGGCCGCGACCCGGATCGGCGATTCGGCGAAGTAGGCGGCGGCCGTTGTTGTCGGAACTGCACGCCCTCGCCGAAGGCTTGACCCTCAGGTAACCAGAGCTCATAACGTGGTCGCCATGAGTCACCGCGAACTGCTCAGCATCGGCGAGTTTTCCGTCAAGACGGGCCTGTCGATTCCGGCGCTGCGCCACTACGACGAGGTCGGACTGTTGCGACCGGCCCGAGTCGACCCCGGCACGGGATATCGGCGTTACCGGGTCGACCAAGCGCCGCAAGCGAAGCTGATCCGCCACCTGCGTTCGGTGGACCTACCCATCGACCAGATCCGTACGGCACTCGCCGACCAGAGCGGGCAGGAGACTGCAGCAGTGCTGCATCTGCACCGTGAACGAATCCTGAAGCGGGCTCATGCCATCGCACAGCTGGCTGACGCTGTCGGCCGGCACTTTGCAGAAGGGACTGAAATGAATATCGTCAAGGAGGACCGGGTGGTCCAGGTGACGGTTCCGGCGCGGAACTTCGACAAAACAGTCAGGTTCTACACGGAGGCCTTCGGCCTCGAATACGACCAGAGCATCTCCTCGTTCCAGTTCGGCGCGTGGGAGACGGACTCGTTCTTCCTGCTGACGCTCGACCGGTCGGCGGGAACGACTACGGATGGCGGGGTGAACCCTGCGAAGTTCGGCTTCTACGTCGATGACTTGGACGCCGCGCACGCGGCCGCGATCAGCGCGGGCGCCACGCTCGTCCAGCCGCCCGAGGAGTCCGACTACGCCCCTCGGCGTTGCGTGATCGAAGACCCCAGCTCCAACCAGATCTCGCTCTACCAGCGCTGACCCATTGCTCTGGAGGAAGATTGATCCCCTTCCTCCAGAGTCCTAGCGCCCTGGTGGCAGTGACCGCGGGGGAGTGCCAGGGCTTGGCGGGCTAGGCGATGGCTGTTCCGGTGGTGGCGACGGGTCGGGTGGCGAGGGTGCTTCGATCGGAGCCGGGATCGGGAGTTCCCATGCGGCATGGCGGAACTGGGTGATCAGGTGGTCTGTAGCTGACTCGATCTCCTCGCGGCGGAGCCGGTCTTCGAGACGGTTCGACGCGATGCGGGAGAGTATGAGGATGTTCAGCGCGGTCTCGCGGAGCAGGTGATTGAGCGGGATTCGCTTGCGGGCTCCTGCGAGCGCGGTAATGGATTCGGCGAGGTTGTCGAGTTCGGGTGCTGAGGTTGGTGCGGACATCGATGCCTCCAGTTGTTGTGAAGTTGTCGGGGCGAAGCGCCTCGTTGCAAAAAGTGTAGAGGTGACCACCGACAGTTTCTTTGCTCGAGCCGCGAGCAGGGTGCGAATCGAAGGACTTGGGGCGGCCGCGCCCGGGACCCACCATCGCGGGCGCGGCCAGTCGGTGCCGGGCGCTTGCTGCCTGGGAGGAGCGCGCTCGGCGGCACCGATTCGGGTTAGGTCCTTGTGGGTGGGTGTTGGATTTGATATGTGCCGCAAGGGAACTTGATCGGGCAGCGGTAGTGCTTGCTGCAGGTCTGGCACCAGGGAGGCGTGCCGCCGTCTGACTTGTGTTCGCCGGGGACCGGGGTCGGGGTCGTGTTTGGAGATGGGTTCATCGCCCGGCCCGCCAGTTCTGGTAGAGGGCGAAGACGGTTTGGCGGAGGACTTCGCGGAGTTCGGGGGTCGGGAAGCGCCAGCGGGATTCCGACACGAGGTGGAGGTTGGGGGAGTTGGTGTCGGGTCCGGTGAGGACTCCGAGGTAGTCGGAGAGTTCGCCTGGCGCGATCCGGAAGCACATCACGGAGCCCCAGTCGGGGTCCAGGATGCAGCGGACACGGGTTGAGCCGACGAGGGCAATGCCGATCTCAAGTTCCTGGGCCACAGGCGAAGGTGGTTTCTTATGATCGACGCTCGGGTACTGCATGTTGCCTCCGGTTCGCTCAAGCCATTGGTCTGGCACCTGCGATGCATCGAAGGTAGGCCGGGTCGTATTGCCGGATCAATAGCAAAACCCCAGGTGGCGGCCTGGCTGTGAAGTATCGCGGCGTTGTACGCCATGCGCGCATGGCGCGGTGTCGCGCCAGGATGCCATGTGGAATGCCGCGCGTTGTGGAGGTTTTACAGTTCGCGATTTTTGTGATACTTGTTCGATGGCAACAGGAACGGCGCTACGCCGACAGGTGGGGCGCGAGACTGAGAAGCTACGTCTCGCAGCCCAGATTCCCGTAACTGATTCGCGCATCGTGCGGATTGTCGGATCGACTCGCACGTATCAACGGTTCGCCAACGGCCACAAGACGGGTCTGACCTTTCCGGTAATCGGAGCCCTCGCCCGGCTATTCAATGCTCCGATCGAGAAGCAGGCCGAGCTGGAGCGGTTGTGGGACCTGGTTGACGAGACCTCATGGCTGCAGTCGATCGATGCGATGACGAAGTCCGGTTTCCACGCCTACATCGAGTTGGAGCGACTTGCCAGCCGAATCGACTCGAACGAGACGATGTTCGTGCATGGCCTGCTGCAGCGCGAGAGCTACATGCGCATGCTGTTCGAGCGGAATAGGAGTCTTTCGCCCGCAGACATCGAGGAACGAGTAGAACGGCGGCTTCAGCGTCAGAAGGGCTTCGAGAGCCGGGGCGCTTCGGTGACCCTGAACGTGGTTATGGGGGAGGGCGTCCTGCGCTCGGGATGTCCCGAAGATCAGTTGGAGTACCTCGTCGAGAAGGATTCCGAGCCGCACATCACCGTGAGCTACGTGCCCTTCGAGGTCGGGCCAGTGCTGGGCTTGGATGTTCCGTTCCACGTACTATCCTTCACCGAGGATGACGACCCGGACCTCGCCTACTTCGACGCTCCTGATGGTGCTCGCTATATCGAGCTGCCCAGAGCGGTCGCCGAGTTCCGCGCGGCGGTTGATGGCGGCCGCTCGCTAGCGAGGTCGATTAAGGAGATCAAGCTATGAGGCAGAGCAAATGGCGGAAATCCAGTCGCAGCGGTGGGGATGACAACGCCTGTGTTGAGGCGCGTACAGGCGAGACGGGTTTCCAGGTTCGGGACAGCAAGCTTGGCGAGGATTCCCCGATTTTCGAGCTAGCGGCGCTTGACTTCACCGGTCTGCTCCGCGCAGCTGAGCGGTCCTAGCGGTGTAAAGCCCGTGGGGCGGAAGGCTTTGCCTTCCGCCCCACGGGCTTCTGTCTGTTTAGACCCTTGCCAGGATTTCTCCGTGGGGGATCATCAGCCAGCTTTCGCGATCCCTGGCCCAGGCCTTCCAGGCCTCCGAGATGGCTTCCAGCTCCTCCTGCGTCGCGTGGTTGCCGCCAACTGCTTGCTTCGCGAAATCTGAGTGCAGGGCTCGGTCAGCCCACAGGGTGCCCCACCAGTTTCGGTCCTGCTCGTTGCTGAAGGTCCAGGTGGTCGAGGTGGCCTGGACCGACTTCTCTTCGAAGCCGGCTCTCAGCGCCCAGGCCTTCAACATGCGACCCGCATCCGGCTCGCCCCCGCCAGCCCGAGCAACCTCTTCGTAGAGATCCAGCCACTTGCTCAGGCCCTCGGACTCCGGGAACCACGTAAACGCCCGATAGTCGCTGTCGCGCACCGCGACTACGCCACCAGGCTTGGTTACCCGTCGCATCTCTCTCAAGGCCTGGACTGGGTCGCCCACATGCTGGAGAACCTGATGTGCATGCACCACATCGAAGCTGTCATCCGCGTACTCGAGGCCATGAACATCCGCGACCCCGAAGGTCATGTTCGTGATGCCCCGAGCCTCGGCTTCGTGCTCGGCCTGCTCGATGATGGCCGGTTCGTAGTCGACCGCCGTGACATGTCCGTCCGGAACCAGCGCAGCGAAGTCGGCCGAGATAGTGCCTGGGCCGCAGCCGATGTCGAGGATCTTGCTGTCCGGTCGCAGCTCGGCCAACAAGTAGGCCGCCGAGTTCTCGGCGGTTCGCCAAGCGTGAGAACGCAGCACCGACTCGTGGTGGCCGTGGATGTAGGTCGCAGTCTCTTTCGCCATGAGGAGACCCTACCGATCGGTGCCTAATATATGGGAGGCGTTTCCTGAATAATGGAACCAACTGGAGATGAGGGCTGGGATTGTCGTGAACCTGACAAGCGACACCAAGCTGCGATTCCAGGTCCAGGTTCGCTTGCCGCCTAACGTGATGCCATGAGGAACATCTCAATGGAACGTCGGGCTGAGGCCCGAGAAGCCGGGCGGGAGACGGTCCGGGCTGAGACTCGGGCGCGGCTGATCAGGGCGATCCTGGCCTTCCTCGACGGGAACGGCGTGCGGCTCACCGACGAAGAGCGTGAACGCTGTGCCTCGTGCACAGACGATGCACAGGTCGAGTCGTGGCTGTTCAAGGCCCCGTTCGTATCGAATGCGTCGGAGCTGTTCGAAGAGGACCGGCCGCGACCCTGAGCGGACTCACCATCCGCGCCGCTGTGCGAGCCAGTCGGCCGCAGCGCCTGCGGCCCAGCGCATGAGGTCGTTGATCGCAGGGGCGACGATCCGGCTCGGAGCGTCCTCCCATCCACGGACTAGAGCGCCCGTGATCGCGGTGAGTGCGGTGTCGAGTTCGTTGCCGGTGACGCCGTCGGTGGTTGGGTGCGCCCAGAAGAGCCGGTCGGCGTCGTGATCGTCGCCGTTCGCGATGACCAGCAGCATCGCCGTGTCGACCCAGGGCGGTGTGTATCGAGGTTTGGTCCAGTCGCAGATCCAGGCCCGATCGGGGCCCAGGAAGAAGTTGTCGGGTCGTAGGTCGCCGTGGGTCACCTGATCGGTGATGAAGATCTGGTCGATGCCGGTTTCGATGTGCGCCAGTTCGTCCCAGCGGCCTTCAAGCGTCGGCGGTAGCGCGATCGGGGCAGCGGTGCCGGCAACGACGTTTTGGAAGTAGCTGAGGTTGTCGGCGGTCTTGGGGCGGATGCCGCTCGCGACGAGTTCCGGCGGGGGAGGGTTGAGGGCATCGGCGGTGAGCGCCCAGGCGTCGAGCATCCGGCGGAGGTCATCGGGGTGCAGGGGGAGAGTTACCGGCTTGCCTTGGAGGGCTTGGAATCCGGTGACGGTCCAGTCGTCGATGTCGGCGTGGAAGCGGACCTTTGCGGCCGGGATCTCGGGCGGGAGGGCGCCCGTTACGCGGGCTTCGTCTCGGTAGGCGTCGCGGATCTCGGGGGTGAGCGGGCCTGCGGCTTTGATGAAGAGTTCGGTGCCGGAGGTGGACCGCACGCGGCCTGCGAAGCCGGCGGTGAAGCCGCCTCCTGCGATCGAGATGGCGATCGGTTCGCTGCCGAGTTCGGTGGTGATGCGGGCGCGGACGGGGTCGGGCAGTGTCTCGTATGCGGGTCGGATGGCCGTGGCGGCGAAGTCGGGTGGCGTGCCCGGTCCCGCTGGTCGGGGACCGGGCGATGCGGCATTCGGGGTCACGTCCAGCCGCGACGCAGGCTCCCCGGTCACGTCCAGCCGCGGCGTTGGGCGAGCCAGTCTGCTGCGGCGAGGCCGCTCCAGTGCTGGTGGGCGCGCAGGTGCGGAGAGATGTCCGGGATCGGAGGTTCGACGGATCGGGACAGGTAGTAACCGGTGATCGAGGCAAGCCCGGTGTCAAGCTGATCGGGGGTGACCCCAGCGGCGGTCGGGTGGGACCAGAAGAGGGCGTCCGCGTCATGGCCGTCGCCGTGGGCCGCAACGAGGAAGCAGGCGGTGTCGAACCAGGTCGAGTGCACCTGGACCCAGTTCCAGTCGCAGATCCAGGCCTGGTCGGTGCCGACGATCATGTTGTCCGGGCGAAGGTCGAAGTGCATGACCGCATCGGCGGCCATGGCCTCGTCGATGCCGCTCTCAATCTCAGCGAGTTCACTAAGGCGGCCTCGCAACGCGAGCGGGACCGGGAACGAGTCCGCCTCTCCGGCGGCGATCCGGGCGAAGAGTCGCAGGTCCTCATCGATGGGGACGGCGGTGACGCCGAGGTCGAGCAGGGCTTGCGGGGCCGGGGTGAGGGCCGCAGCAGCCTGGGCCCAGGCGTCGAGCATGAGGTCGAGGTCGCGGGGGTTCATGGGGAGGGTCGGGGCGCTGCCGTCGACGGCTTCGAAGCCGAGGACGATCCAGTCCTCGATGTCGGCGGCGAACTCGAGGCGCGGGGCCGGAACTTCTCGGGGGAGAGCGGCGCTGACGCGGGCCTCTTGGCGGCAGGCGGCGAGCGAGAAGGGCCGGTCGGGGCCCGCGGCCTTGATGAAGAGTTCGGCGCCTGATTCGGCGCGGACGCGGGCGGCGAAGGCGCCGCTGAAGCCGCCGCCTGCCATGCGGATGTCTGTGGGCTTGCCACCGAGCTCGGCGATGATGCGCTCTTGGATCGACGCCGGAAGGGTCGACCAGGAGTCGCGGACGGCGGTGGCGTCGTAGGGGACCGTGGGTCCGAAGCGGGACATGGGGATGAGTGTGGCTGGGCTCCGGCGGCGCCGCAACGGGTTTAGGCGCGCGAGCGGCCCCCGCTGCCGTGGTGGGGACGGCGGCGAGGGCCGGGGTTCATTCTAAGCGTTGGCGAGCAGGGAGGGAATCACCACCGGCAGCACGTAGCAGCCGATGTCGCCGACGGCGCTGTAGGCGAGCGCCCAGTTCGCGGTCTTCGCGTCGCGGCACAGCACTACGAACACCACCATGCAGCTCAGTGCGCGCTGCGCGTCGGTCATGAACCGCAGCCACGACTCGGCCTGCGCCGGATCGGGTTGCAGCACGGCGTCGAACAGGAGGGCGATCACCCGGTCGTCGCCTTTGGAGTAGGCCGCCGCGACGCAGACGCGGAGGCGCCCGGGCTGCTCGGGGAGGGTGATCGTCCTGCGGGAGACGGTGATGGCGTCGTATTCGGGGAGGTCGGGCCCGTCGGTCCAGTTGTACAGTTCGGTCGCGAATTCGGGGCGTGTCTCCATCAACATGGCGAGGAGTTCGTTGTACTCGATCGACATTCGAGTTCCTAACTTCCGCGTGGGGTCACAAAAGGTGGGTTGTAGGAACAACGAGGACACGCTTTGCCGGTTACGGGTAGGTGTCGCGACTTGTGGAGACCGCCTGCAGATGCAGGAGTGCGGCAATTGCATGCAGAAGGGGGGGGGGGGGGGGGGGGGGGGGGGGGGGGGGGGGGGGGGGGGGGGGGGGGGGGAGGGGGAGAGGGGGGGGGGGGGGGGGGGGGGGAACCCCCCCCCCCCCCCCCCCCCTTCAGGAGCTTCCAGCCGTCCTTACAGGCCCAGCTGGTGTTCGAAGTTGCCTTCTTCGATGCGCTTGGTGACCGCTTCGAGGTAGCGGGCCGCGTCGGCGCCGTCGATGAGGCGGTGGTCGTAGCTCAGCGTCAGGTGCATGACCGAACGCACCGCGATGACCTCGCCCAGCTCGGGGTCGTTGATCACGCGCGGGCGCTTGACGATCGCGGCGGTGCCGAGGATCGCGGACTGCCCGACCGGGACGATCGGCGTGTCGAACAGCGCGCCCACCGAACCGGTGTTGGTGATCGTGAACGTCGCGCCGAACAGGTCGTCGGGCGCCAGGCCGCCGTCGCGGGCCTTCTTGGCGATCTCGGCGATCCGCTTGGCCAGACCCGGGATGTTCAGGTCGCCGGCGTTCTTGACGACCGGGACGATGAGGCCCTTCGGCGTGTCCACCGCGAAGCCCACGTGCTCGGCCTCGGGGTAGTTGATCGTCTTCTCCTCCATGTTCATGGTGGCGTTGACGATCGGGTACTGCTGCAGGGCCTCGATGGCGGCGATCGAGAAGAACGGCAGGAAGGAGAGCTTCACGCCGTGGCGGGCGAGGAACTCGTCCTTCTTGGCCGCGCGGAGCTTCGCCACCTTCGTGACGTCCACTTCGCGCACCGTCGTCAGCTGCGCCGTGGTCTGCATCGACTGCAGCAGGGCCTTGGCGGCGGCCTGACGGAGGCGGCTCATCTTCTCGGTGCGGCCGCGCAGCGGGCTGATCTCGGCCGGGGCCGGAGCGGCCTTGGCCGGGGCGGCAGCGGCTGCCGGAGCGGGCTCCGGAGCCTTCTTCGCGTCGATGACGGCCTGGACGTCCTCCTTGCGGATGCGTCCGCCCACACCGGAACCGGAGACCTCGGCGAGGTCCACGCCGTTCTCGGAGGCGAGCTTGCGCACCAGCGGCGTCACGTACGAGCCGGACGGCTTCGACGCGGCCGGAGCCGCGACGGGAGCCGGAGCGGACTCGACCTTGGCCGGGACCGGAGCGGTCGGCGTCGCAACGGCCGGGGCCGCAGGGACAGGCTCGGACTTCACAACCGGGGTCGGCTCGGCGACAGGTGCCGGAGCTGCGGCAACGGCGGCACCGGAACCGATGATCGCGAGCACGGAACCGACCTCGGCGGTCTCGTCCTCGGCGACCCGGATCTCCAGCAGCGTCCCCGCAGCCGGGGACGGGATCTCCGTGTCGACCTTGTCAGTCGAGATCTCCAGCAGCGGCTCGTCCACCTCGACGGTGTCGCCCACGGCCTTCAGCCACGACGTCACCGTGCCCTCGGTGACCGACTCGCCCAGCTCGGGGAGCAGGACCTCGGTCCCCTCGGCGGCACCCGCGGAGGGAGCGGCCGGGGCCTCGGCGACGGGAGCCGGAGCGGCGGCGACCGGAGCGGCCTCGGGCTCGGGCGTGGGCAAAGGCTCCTGGGCCGGAGCGGGCGCCGCGGGGGCGTCGCCGGCGGCCTCGGACGGGTCGCCGATGATCGCCAGCTCGCCGCCGACCTCGACGTCCGTGTCCTCGGGAACCACGATCTTCAGCAGCACACCGGCGACCGGCGAAGGAACCTCGGTGTCGACCTTGTCGGTCGAGACTTCAAGGAGCGGCTCGTCGATCTCGACGGTGTCGCCTTCCTTCTTGAGCCACTGGGTGACAGTGCCCTCGGTGACCGACTCACCGAGCGCGGGCATCGTTACCGATGTCGGCATCGTTCGTTCAACTCCTGCGGTTGTGGATTAGTCGTGGACGTGCAGCGGCTTGCCGGCCAGCAGCATCGCCGCTTCGCCGATCGCCTCGTTCTGGGTGGGGTGCATGTGGATCAGCTTCGCGACGTCGTCCGCGTAAGCCTCCCAGTTGAAGATCAGCTCCGCTTCGCCGACCTGCTCGGAGATACGCGATCCGACCATGTGGACGCCGACGATCGGGCCGTCCTCGACCGACACGAGCTTGATGAAGCCCTGGGTCTTGAGGATGATCGACTTGCCGTTCCCAGCGAGGTTGAACGACACCGACTTGATCTTGTCGGCCCCGTACTTCTCCTTCGCCTTGTCCTCGTTGAGGCCCACCGAGGCCACCTCGGGCTCGGTGAAGGTGACGCGCGGGATGCCGGTCTCGTCGATCGGGGTCGGGTTCAGACCCGCGATGTGCTCGGCCACGAAGATGCCCTGGGCGAAGCCGCGGTGCGCGAGCTGGATGCCGGGGACGATGTCGCCGACGGCGTACACGCCCGGGATGGCGGTCTGCAGGTGCTCGTTGACCGGGACGAAGCCGCGGTCGAGCGTGATGCCCTGCTCCTCGTAGCCGATCCCGGCCGTGACCGGGCCGCGGCCGACGGCCACGAGCACGATGTCGCCCTCGACGACTGTGCCGCCCTGGATCGTGACCTGCACGCCCGTGGCGGTCTTCTCGACCTTCTCGAAGAACTTGCCGGTGTGGAACTTGATGCCGCGCTTGCGGAACGCCCGCTCCAGCTGCTTCGACGAGTCGGCGTCCTCGGCCGCGATGAGGCGGGGGAGGCCCTCGATGATCTCGACCTCGACGCCCAGCGACTTCCAGGCGGAGGCGAACTCGACGCCGATGACGCCGCCGCCGATGACGATGGCCTTGTTCGGCAGCTCGGAGAGTTCGAGCGCGTGCTCGGAGGCGATGATCTTCTCACCGTCGATCTCGATGCCCGGGAGGGTCTTCGAGTAGGAGCCGGTGGCGAGGATGAGGTTCTTGCCGGTGACGGTCTGGCCGTTGTCTACCGCGATCGTGTTCGGTCCGACGAGCGTGCCGGTGCCGTTGATGAACTCGACCTTGTGGGCCTTGACCAGGCCCTGGAGGCCCTTGTACAGGCGGGAGACGACGTCGTCCTTGTACTTCTTCACCGCGCCCATGTCGACGCCCTTGAACTCGGCCAGGATGCCGAACTGGTCGGACTCGCGCGTCGTGTCGGCGACCTCGCCGGCGTGGAGCAGCGCCTTGGTGGGGATGCAGCCGCGGTGCAGACACGTGCCGCCGACCTTGTCCTTCTCGATCAAGGCCACCGACAGGCCCAGCTCGGCCGCCCGGAAGGCCGCAGCGTAACCGCCGCTGCCGCCGCCCAGGATGACGACGTCGTATCCTGCGTTCGGGTCGCTCATTGCTCTCCCCACTTAACGATGCTTAGGTTCGGAGCCCATCCTTCCACCGGCGGCGACTCGTGGTCGTCCAGACCCGGTGGTTGGAGTGTGCAACACCATTCAACCGCTTGCTGCGAGCATTCGGAAAGTCCCCTTCGTGTGCGGCTGGACACAGGTGTCTTAGGGCATGTGTACGCTTGGAAATCACGCCTCGAGTGGTGCGGGAGGATTCGGCCGTGGGCTTGTTCGGACGCAAGAAGAAACAGGGCAAGGGGACGCTGGACCGGGCCTCTGACAACGCTGACCAGCGGCATCTCATCGATTTCATCAAGTCGCGCGTGGGCGTCGAGGCCTACCTCGAGCCCAAGACCACCGTCACCGAGACGACGGTCATGCTCATCGCGCACGACGGCGAGTGGACGCGGCGCCGCGTCGACGGCCCGGCGGGCGCGTTCGCCCTGGGCCGCAAGTACAGCACCCCGGTCTATGAAGTGGCGAAGACGGGGTATCCGCAGCGTAAACGCGATTACGACGCCCGGCGCAAGCTCGAGCAGCAACGCCGCCAGTAGCGTTTTCGACCCCAGTTTTCACAACGATTCCGCAATATTCACCGCACTGTCCCGCCACTTGGTGGTGAGGGAGTGACGGCATGCGAAAAGGGCCCGGCTGCTGCCGGGCCCTTATTGCACGGTTGTGATTACGCGGCGAACTCTTCGAGCAGCGCCACGAGCGTGCGCACCGGGAAGCCGGTCGCGCCCTTCGCGATGTAGCCGTACGTCGAGTCCGAGTCGGCCGGGCCCGCGATGTCGAGGTGCGCCCACGGCAGCTCCTCGGGCACGAACTTCGACAGGAACACCCCGCCCTGGACCATGTGGCCGTCGCGCTTGAGGCCCGTGGCGCACTGCGAGACGTCGGCGATCGAGGACTCCATGAGCTTCACGATGTCCTCGGGGAACGGCATCGGCCAGCCGTGCTCGCCCGTGGTCTCGCCGATGCGGCGCAGCCGCTCGGTCTCGGTGTCGGTGCCCATGAGGCCCATGGTTCGCCGCCCCAGCGCGATGAGCTGGCCGCCCGTGAGCGTCGCCACATCGTAGAGCGCGTCGGGCTCGTCCTCGAGGGCCCGCGAGATCGCGTCGGCGAGCACCAGGCGGCCCTCGGCGTCGGTGTTCAGCACCTCCACGGTCATGCCGTTGCGGATCGTGATCACATCGGACGGGCGGAACGAGGAACCGGAGAGCATGTTCTCGGCCAGCGCCACCGTGCAGGTCACGTTCACGTTCAGGCCCAGTTTCGCGGCGGCCACGGTGGCGCCGACGACGGCCGCGGCTCCGGCCATGTCGCCCTTCATGTCCCACATGCCCGCGCCGGGCTTGATGTTGATGCCGCCCGAGTCGAACGTGATGCCCTTGCCGACGAACGCGACGTGCTGCGTCGCGCCTTCGGGCCGGTAGGAGAGGCGCACCAGGCGCGGCTCGGCCGAGGAGCCGCCGCCGACGGCGAGGACGCCGCCGTAGCCGCCCTCGGAGAGCGCCTCGGCGTTCAGGATCTCGACCTCGATGCCCGCCGAGGTCGCGGCCTGCTCGATCTCGATGGCGAACGTGGGCGGGCGCAGGAGGTTCGCGGGGGTGTCGGCCCAATCCTTGACGAGCGCGACGCTGTCGGCCAGCACAGTGGCCTTCGCTACCGCGGCCTCGCTCGCGCCGTAGACGCGGACCTCGGCGGGGGCGGCGTCGCCGTTGCCCTCGGTCTTGTAGCCCTCGAACTTGTAGGCGGCGAGCGCGGCGCCGACGGCCGTGGCCTCGGGGTCGCCCTCGAACACGATCGCGGCGCTGGCCTTGCCGAACGCGGCGCGAACGGCGGTCCCGGCGGCGCGGCGGAGGGTCTCGTCGTCCAGGTCGTCGGCGTCGCCGAGGCCCACGGCGTAGACCAGCTTGGCGGCGAGCGCGTCAGGCGCGGGCAGGCGGGTGAGCGACGAGGCCGACCCGGTGTTGCCGAGGACCGCCAGCTGCTCGGCGAGGCGGCCGCCGAAAGCAGCGTCGACGCCCGCGAGGCTCTCGGGGAGCACGGGCGCGTCCTCGCCGGAGAAGACGCCGACGACGAGCACTTCGGCGTCGCTCGCCGTGATGTCGCCGGAAGCGTTGATCAGAGCTGTCACGATCCATCCTTAGCTGTGGTGGGGACCAAATGCTCCGATCCTAGTGGCTGGGACGGCCGCGATAGTCTCTGTCCCATGTCGGAGACACTGCTCACCTCGCCCCTGCACGAACGCCACCTCGCCCACGAAGCGAAGTTCGCCGAGTTCGCCGGATGGGACATGCCGATCCAGTACCCGAGCGGCGTCCTCGCCGAGCACCAGGCGGTGCGCACCGGCGTGGGCGCGTTCGACGTCTCGCACCTGGGCAAGGTCTGGGTGACCGGGCCGGGCGCGGCGGCGTTCGTGAACCGGTGCCTGGCGAACGACCTCGACCGGATCGGCGCGGGCGGCGCGCAGTACACGCTGTGCCTGGACGGGAACGGCGGCGTGGTCGACGACCTCATCGCGTACCGGTTCTCCGACGACGCGGTCTTCCTGATCCCCAACGCCGCCAACACGGCCGAGGTCGCGCGCCGCCTGGCCGCGGCCGCGCCGGAAGGCATCGAGGTGCGCGACGTGCACCGCGACTTCGCAGTGATTGCCGTGCAGGGCCCCGAATCGCCCCGCGTCCTGGAGTCCCTGGGCCTGCCGCACGACCACGAGTACATGACCTTCCGCGAGGTCGCGGACGTGATCGTCTGCCGCTCGGGCTACACGGGCGAAACCGGGTTCGAGCTGGTCGTCCCCAACGCGGCCGCTCCGGAACTGTGGGACCGCATCCTCGAATCGGGCGCGTCCCCGTGCGGGCTCGGCGCGCGCGACACGCTGCGCCTGGAGATGGGCTACCCGCTGCACGGCCAGGACCTGAGCCTCGACATCACGCCCGTGCAGGCGCGCCTGAACTGGGCGATCGGCTGGGACAAGCCGGAGTTCTGGGGCAAGGCCGCCCTCGAAGCCGAGCGGGCCGAGGGCCCGAAGCGGAAGCTGTGGGGCCTGGAGGCCACCGGCAAGGGCGTGCCGCGCGCCCACATGTCCGTCATGGACGGCGAGGAAGTGGTGGGGGAGACCACATCCGGGACGCACGCGCCGACCCTGAAGAAGGGCGTCGCGCTGGCGCTGCTCGACGCGGCGTACAAGCCCGGAGCCGAGCTTGAACTCGACGTGCGTGGCCGCCGGTTGCCAATTCGAGTTGTCAAGCCCCCCTTCACGAAAGCCACGCCGAAGTAAGCGCAGCCAGACCCGGCTCTTGATTGCGGCAAGTTTCTCCGATAGCGTTTACCAAAACTCGCCGACGAAGGAGTCACATGCCTGGCACGCCGCATCGCTATGCCCTCGTGGGGACCGGTTCACGCGCCACGATGTACCGCAAGGCCATCACCGAGCGGAGTGACAAAGCCCGCCTCGTCGCCCTCGCGGACACCAACCCCAAGCGCATCGCCCACCACGTCGAGGCCGTCGAAGCGGCGGGCCAGCCCGCGCCCGCCGCCTACGCCGCCGCCGACTTCGGCAAGCTCCTCGCCGAGACCGACCCCGACACGGTCATCGTCACCTCGGTCGACGCCACGCACCACGAGTACATCCTCGCCGCGCTCGCCGCCGACAAGGACGTCATCTGCGAGAAGCCGCTGACGACCACCGGCGAGCACGCCGCCGCGATCCTCGCCGCCGAAGCCCAGTCGGAGGGCACGGTCACCGTCACCTTCAACTACCGCTACAACCCCTTGCACGAGAAGGTCGCCGAGCTCCTGCGCGACGGCGCGATCGGCGAGATCACCTCGGTCGGCTTCGACTGGCTCCTCGACACCCGCCACGGCGCCGACTACTTCCGGCGCTGGCACCGCGAGGCCGAGAACTCCGGCGGGCTCCTCGTCCACAAGTCCGGGCACCACTTCGACCTCGTCAACTGGTGGCTCGACGCGGCCCCCGTGCGCGCCTTCGCGAAAGGCAAGCTGGCCTTCTACGGCGAGAACGGCAAGCGCACCGGCCACGACCGCGGCTACGACCGCGTCAACGGCTCCGCGCTCGCCTCGGACGACCCGTTCGCGCTGCACATGGCCGACAGCCCCGGCCTGAAGAAGATGTACCTCGACGCCGAGGACGAGGACGGGTACATCCGCGACCGCTCCGTGTTCGCGCCCGGCGTCACCATCTACGACGACATGATGGCCCTCATCGACTACGACTCCGGGGTCACGCTCTCCTACCGGCTCACCGCCTACTCCCCTTGGGAGGGCTACCGCGTGCACTTCAACGGCACGAAGGGCCGCCTCGAACTGCTCGTCGTCGAGAACGACCACGTCAACCCGGCTCTCAAGGGCCCCAACGGCGCCAGCCTCCACGGCACCGACGCCGCCGCCGAAGAGGGCTGGTACGAGCTCACCCTCCATCCCTTCTGGACCAAGCCCACGAAGATCGACCTCGGCGACTACCAGCGCTCCGGGCACGGCGGCGGCGACGTGCGGATGCTCGGCGTCCTCTTCGACGGCGACACCGACCCGCACGACCGCTCCGCGAACGCCCAGGACGGCGTGAACGCCCTCGCCGCGGGCATCGCCTCGAACGCTTCGATCGCCACCGGTCAGCCGGTGGAAGTCGCTGATCTGCTCAAATAGGACAACACTGATGAGTCTCCACCCCGACCGGTTGTTCCCGGCCGATGAGCGCACGCGCGCCATCGCCCGGGAACTCCACCAGCGCACCGCCGACCTGCCGCTGGTCAGCCCCCACGGGCACGTCGACCCGCGCCTGATGTCGGAGAACCGGCCGTTCCCCGACCCGGCCCGCCTGTTCGTCGTCCCCGACCACTACCTGACCCGGATGCTCTACAGCCAGGGCGTGACCCCGGCTGAAATGGGCGTCCCGTCCGTCACGGGCGAGCCCTCCGAAGTGGACGGTCGCACGATCTGGCGGCGCTTCGCCGAGCACTACCGCCTCTTCCGCGGCACTCCTTCGAAACTGTGGCTCGACTACACGTTCGCGGAGGTCTTCGGGATCTACAAGGAGCTCGGCCCCGACACCGCCGACGAGTTCTATGACCACCTCTCGGCGCGCCTGGCCGAACCGGCCTACCGGCCCCGGGCCCTGTTCGACCGCTTCAACATCGAAGTGCTCGCCACGACAGAGTCCCCCGTGGACTCGCTGGAGCCGCACGCGGTGCTCTCCGGGATGCCCGCAGGGGGCGGCCGCAGGTGGGGCGGCAAGGGCGGCAAGGTCGTCACCACGTTCCGGCCCGACAACATGGTCGAACCGGGCTGGCCCGGCTGGCTCGAACGAGTCGAGCAGCTCGCCGAGCTCACCGGCCAGGACACGTCCACGTTCGACGGGTTCCTCGCCGCGCTCCGCCAGAGGCGCCAGGACTTCATCGCCGCCGGGGCCACCTGCACCGACCACGGGAACCTCACGGCGGCAACCGAAGACGACCCGAAGGCCGCCGCCGAGATCTACACGAAGGCCCTCAAAGGCGAAGCGGATGAGGCCGAGATCCTGCGCTTCCCGGCGCTCATGCTCACCGAGTTCGCGCGCATGAGCGTCGACGACGGCCTGGTCATGCAGCTCCACCCGGGCGCGAACCGCAACCACAACCAGTGGCTGTACCAGGGCTGGGGCCGCGACGTCGGCGGCGACATCCCCGACGCCACCGAGTACACGCGGGGGCTCAAGCCGCTCCTGGACGCGTTCGGCAACCACCCGCGCTTCCGCATCGTCCTGTACACACTGGACGAGACGGTGTTCAGCCGCGAGCTCGCCCCGCTCGCGGGCGGCTACTCCTCGGTGTTCCTCGGCGCGCCCTGGTGGTTCCTCGACTCGCCGGAAGGCATGCGCCGCTTCAGGGAAGCCGTGCACGAGACCGCCGGGTTCTACAACACCGCCGGGTTCGTCGACGACACGCGCGCGTTCTGCTCCATCCCCGCCCGGCACGACGTGGCCCGCCGCATCGACGCCGCCTACCTCGCCCGCCTCGTCGCCGAGCACCGGATGACCGAGCAGGAAGCCGCCGAGGTCGCGATCGACCTCGCCTACCACCAGCCCCGCAAGATCTACGGATTGGATGCCCAGTGACCCGCATCGAACGACTCGAAGTCCACGACGTGCGGTTCCCGACCGCGACCGCCGGCGACGGCTCCGACTCGATCAACCGCGCCGACTACTCGGCCTGCTATGTCGAGCTGTTCACCGACGGCGGCCCCACCGGCACCGGCTTCACCTTCACCGGCGGGCGCGGCACCGAGATCGTCGCCCAGGCCGTGAAGGCCTTCGCGCACCTCGTGGTCGGCAAGACCATCGAGGCGATCTTCGCCAACCCCGTCGAGTTCTCCCGCTCGATCATCCAGGAGCCGCAGATCCGCTGGCTCGGCCCCGAGAAGGGCGCCACCCACATGGCCGTCGGCGCCATCGTCAACGCCGTGTGGGACCTGCGCGCCAAGCTCGAAGGCAAGCCCATGTGGCAGCTCCTCGCCGAGATGGACTCCGCCGAGCTCGCCGCCCAGATCGACTACCGCCACATCGAGGACGAGCTCACCCCCGCCGAAGCCGAAGCGATCCTCGACGAGGGCCGCATCGGCTACGAGGACCGCCTCAAAGTTCTCCAGAACGACGGCTTCCCCGCGTACACCACCTCCGTGGGCTGGCTCGGCTACTCCGACGACAAGGTCCGCGCCCTCACCGAGCAGGCCGTCGCCGAAGGCTGGACCGCCGCGAAGATGAAAGTGGGCTCGCCCGACGTCGCCGACGACGTGCGCCGCGCCGGGATCATCCGCGACGTCCTCGGCCCCGACCGCCTGCTCATGATGGACGCCAACCAGATCTGGTCCGTCCCCGAAGCCATCGAGAACATGAAGCACCTCGCGGCCTTCGACCCCTACTGGATCGAAGAACCCACCCACCCCGACGACATCCTCGGCCACGCCAAGATCGCCAAGGCCGTCGCCCCCATCCGGGTCGCCACCGGCGAGGTCGCCGCCAACCGTGTCATCTTCAAGCAGCTCCTCCAGGCCGAGGCCATCAAGGTCTGCCAGATCGACGCGTGCCGCGTCGGCGGCGTCCCCGAAGTCCTCGCCACCCTCCTCATGGCCGCCAAGCACGGCGTCGACGTCTGCCCGCACTCCGGCGGCGTGGGCCTCTGCGAATACGTGCAGCACCTCGGCATGTTCGAATACCTTCGAGTGGGGAAGACACTGGAGGGCCGCATGATCGAGT
Organism: Glycomyces sp. NPDC050141; assembly: GCF_055586545.1. NCBI lineage: Bacteria > Bacillati > Actinomycetota > Actinomycetes > Glycomycetales > Glycomycetaceae > Glycomyces > Glycomyces sp. NPDC050141. The sequence goes on from NZ_JBVJHZ010000003.1 coordinate 110,401, forward strand.
ACGTCGACCACCTGCACGAGCACTACACCGACCCGGTCACGGTCGTGGACGGCCGCTACCGGCTGCCGACCCAGCCCGGCTACTCGGTCACGTTGAAGGACGAGTCCATCGCCGAGTTCTCGTTCCCGAACGGGCCCGCATGGAACGCCTAAGTAATTCGGTCTTGAAGCGGCTCCCCGGGGACGTGCAAGTCCCCGGGGACCGCCCCCAGACCTCCGGCGTCCTCCACCTCGGCGCGGGCGCGTTCCACCGCGCCCACCAGGCCGTCTACACCGACGACACCGACTGGGGCATCACCGTCGCCGCGCCCAACTCGCGCGGCGTCATCGATGCGCTGGCTGAGCAGGACGGCCTGTTCTCCGTGGCCACCCTCGGCCCGGGCGGCGCCTCCATGCGCGTGGTCGGCTCCATCGTCGACACCGTCCACATCGCCTCCGAACGAGAGCGCGCCGTCGACCTTGTCGCCGCCGAGACCACCCACGTCATCACCCTCACCGTCACCGAGAAGGCCTACCGCGACCCGCAAGGCGTCCCCGGCCTCCTCGCCGCAGGCATTGCCAAACGCGCCGCCCAGAGCGGTCCGCCCCTCACCATCCTGTGCTGCGACAACCTCCCCGACAACGGCAAGACCACCCGCGCCGCCGTCGAACCCCTCCTCGACCCGGCCTCCCGCGCCTGGGCAGAGGAGCACGTCACCTTCCCGTCCTCGATGGTCGACCGCATCGTCCCGGCCTCCACCCAGGCCACCTACGAACGCGCCCTAGGCGAACTCGGCGTCACCGACCTCGCCGCCGTCGAAGCCGAACCCTTCACCCAATGGGTCATCGAAGACGACTTCGCCGGGCCCCGCCCCGCCTGGGACGCCACCTACACCCACGACGTCGCCGGCTGGGAGCGCTTGAAACTGCGCACCCTCAACGGCGTCCACTCCACCCTCGCCTACCTCGGCGCCCTCGCCGACGTCGAGACGATCAGCGAAACCCTCGCCCTGCCCGGCGCCGAGGAGTACGCGCGCTGGCTCATCAGCGAGCAGATCGCCCCCAGCTTCACCCCGCCCGACGGCAAGGACACCGTCGCCTACGGCGAAGCCGTCCTCGACCGCTTCCGCAACCCCGGCATCCGGCACCGGTGCCTCCAGATCGCCATGGACGGCTCCCAGAAGCTCCCGCAGCGCCTCTTCGCCACCATCGCCGACCTCGCCGAAGCGAAGGTCGACCTCGACCTGATCGCGCTGCCGCTCGCCGCATGGACCCGCTTCTGCGCGGGCACCTCCGACTCGGGAACCGAACTGCCCCTGGACGACCCGATGAAGGACGCCATCCGCCAGAGCCTCACCGCCGCCGGGACGAATCCCGCCGCCCGCATCGACGCTATCCTCGGTCTCCACCAGATCGTCCCCGAAACCGTCGCCGACAACCACCAGCTGCGCCGGGCCGCCGCCAAATGGCTGCGCGAACTCGACCGGCACGGCGTCGCCACCACACTGGAGCACCTGTGACCGAGACCCGCACGCCCCGCATCGCCCTCGTCGGCGCCAACGGATACGGCCTGCACCACCGCCACAACCTCGAACCCCGCCGCCGCACCGGCGAACTCGACTTCGTCGCCCTCTGCGACACCGCCGAGATCTACGAGGACAGCGACATCCCCGTCGGCGACCTCCCCGTCTACGACGACTACCAGGCCATGCTCGACGCCACCGACCCCGACGTCGTCATCATCGCCACCCCGCCCCCCACCCACCTGCCCATCGCGAGCGCCGCGATGCGCCACGGCGCCGACGTCTACCTCGAGAAGCCCCCGGTCGCGAACCTCGCCGAATACGCGCAGCTCTACGCGGTCATGACCGAGACCGGCCGCAACGTCCAGGTCGGCTTCCAAGCCCTCGGCTCCCACGCGTTCAACGCCCTCCGCGACGCCATCGAAGCCGGACAGCTCGGCGAAGTCGAAGCCGTCGCCGTCGCCGGGTCCTGGCGCCGCCCCGACTCCTACTACCGCCGTTCCCCTTGGGCCGGAAAGCGAGAGGCAGGCGGCACCCTCATCGCCGACGGCGCCCTCGCCAACCCCTTCGCGCACGCCTCCCAGGAGGCCATCGCGCTGGCGGGGGACTGGCCGCTGGACGGCGAGATCGAGCTGGAGCGCCTGCGGACCCGCGAGAACATCGAAGTCGACGACACCGCGGTCTGGCGCGCCACCAACAAGAACGGCGTGCAGATCACTGTCGCGGTGACCCTCTGCGGCGACACGAAGCTCGAAGGTGACGTGTACGTGCGCGGCACCAAGGGCGAGGCCTGGTTCGAGTACCCGACCGACCGCCTCATCCTGCCCGGTGAGTCCGAACCGAAGCAGTACGGCCGCACGGACCTCCTCGACAACCTTCTGGCCCACCGCAACAAGGGCGTCGGGCTCATCTCCGGCCTGCGCCGCGCGAAGACCTTCACCGGCGTCCTGGAACGCGTCCTCAACGACCCGATCCCGCGCCTGGTCGACGCCGAGCACCTGGAGCGCGTCGGCGACGACCCCGTCACCATCCTCAAGGGAGCGGACAAGGCCGTCGAGGCCGCCGCCAAGCAGGGCAAGCTCTTCTCCGAACTCGACCTCCCCTGGGCCTGACCCCGGCGTAGGCCGCCAGCGGACCCCAGCTCCGGGTCCGCGGCGGTCCTCTCCGCACGGAACCGCATTCGCGCTGCTATCTTCCGTGTCCCCCTATATAAGAGGTCCAATATGATCGAACGCCTGCCCAAGCCCCTGCGCGCCGTCTACCTGGGTTTCGTCGCCGAGTTCGGCGGAGTCAACGCGAAGCAAGCCGCGATGCGACCCTTCCTCGGCTGCTACCCCGCGAGCCTGCCCGCGACCTATGAACCTCGCCGACTGCGTGACTTCGCCCGCCTCCGCGATCTCGACGCGGAACGGCTCCTGCCGCCCGCTGCGATCGACGCCGAGGTCGACGAAGCGGTGGACAGTGGAGACTGGAAGCGCCCCGCGGCCCTGCTCGCCGGAACCCTGGGCGAGTGGGACCGGAGGTCGCACATGGTCGCGCTGCTCGTCAAAGCGTCCCTGAAGAACCAGGGCTGGCTGATGGAATGGGAAGCATCCCAGCCGGAGGACCCTGGTGCACTGCTCATCCGCGCCGAGCGGACCGTCCGCCACGCCTGGCTGCTCCGCGGCGCGACCCGCGCCCGGTACCTTTCCGACCGTCAGGTCAGCGGGTTCATCCACTACATCGCCGACGCCGAGAAGCTCATGCAGCAGGCGATCGACGCCGCCCCCGAAGACCCGACTCCGTACGAGTTCATGATCACCGTGGCCAGGGGTCGAAACTGGCGGAACTCGCGGCTGGAATCGCTCTGGGCCGATTACACCGCGCTGAATCCGCACGGTTTCGACGGACACTGGGCCGCGCTCCAGTACTGGTGCGCGAAATGGCACGGCTCGGACGGCCAGGCCCGCGAGTTCGCGGAGCGCGCCGCGGTGGGAGCTCCGAACGGCGCGTTCCTCAGCGTCCTGCCCTTGATCGCCGCTGTCGAAGCGACGGACCTCGACATGTACGCGGACTACCGGACACCGGCGATGAACGCCTTCGCGGACTCTTGCCTGGAGGATCTGGCGTCCTTCCCGGACGTCTACCCGCGCATCGCCTACCGGGTCCGGCACGTCTTGGCGTACATGCTGAACCGTCTCGGCCGGTACGAGGAGTCGGTAGAGCAGTTCCGTGTGGTCGACGGCTGCATCGATGCGCTCCCCTGGCAGTACTTCCCCAACACGGTTCAGGAGTACGGCTGGTTCCGTCGCGACTCGATGAAGCGCCAGCGCAACAAGAGCGCGTAGGCATCCGAAAGCGGCCCCGGTCGGGGGACCGGGGCCGCCGTCTGCTGCGGCAAGCGTTTGCACTGAACAGTTTCGCAGGTTGCGGGGATTCGTTTGGTCGTGCTACAAACTCTCCATGGCTCTTTTCGACCTTCCCCTTGAACAGCTCCGCGAATACCGACCCGACGTGCCCGAACCGGCCGACTTCGACGAGTTCTGGAAGTCCACCCTCACCGACGCCGCCGGACACGACCTCGACGTGCGGCTCGAACCGTTCGCGACCGACCTGACGACCCTGGACGTCCACGACGTCGTCTTCGCCGGCTTCGGCGGCCACCCGATCAAGGCCTGGCTGGTCAAGCCCAAGGGCGTCGAAGGCCCCCTCCCGTGCGTCGTGGAGTACATCGGCTACTCCGGCGGCCGCTCCTACCCGTGGGCGCACACCACGTTCCCCGCCGCGGGATGGGCCCACCTCGTCATGGACACCCGCGGCCAGGGCTACGGCAACTGGCAGCCCGGCGACACCGGCGACCCCTACGGCACCACCGGACCCACCAACAAGGGCTGGATGACCCAGGGCCTCGAAGACCCCGAGCACTACTACTACCGGCGCGTGTTCACCGACGCCTACCGCGCGGTCGACGTCGCGAAGGGCCTCGACGGGATCGACCCCGACCGCATCGTCGTCGCGGGCGGCAGCCAGGGCGGCGGCATCGCCCAGGCCGTCGGCGGCCTGCGCGACGACCTCGCGGGCGCCATGATCGACGTCCCGTTCCTCACCTACTTCCGCCGCGCCACCACCATCACCGACTCCTACCCGTACCGGGAGATCGGCGAGTTCCTCTCCGGCCAGCGCCTCAGCGAGGAGCGGACGTTCGCGACCCTCGACTACTTCGACGGCGTCAACTTCGCCGCCCGGGGCACTGCGCCCGCGCTCTACTCGGTCGCCCTGATGGACGACATCTGCCCGCCCTCCACCGTGTTCGCGGCGTACAACCGCTGGCAGGGCGAGAAGCGGATCACCGTGTGGCCCTGGAACGGCCACGAAGGCGGCGGCATCCTCCAAAAAGGCGAGCACCTGAAGTTCCTCGCCGAACGCTAGAGACGACGAAGGGGCGCTACCGGACCGGTAGCGCCCCTTCCCCTCTGCTTTACGGTTCGCGGATCTTCAACCGCTCCAAGGCCTGCTCGTGCAGGAGCCCGTTCGTGGCGAGCGCGCTGCCGCCATCGGGGCCGGAGCGGCCGCGCAGGTCGGTGAAGGTCCCGCCCGCCTCTTCGACGATGAGCGCCAGGGGCGCCAGGTCCCACAGGGCCACTTCCGGTTCGGCCGCGATGTCCACCGAGCCCTCGGCGAGCAGGCAGTACGAGTAGAAGTCGCCGAAGCCGCGCTCGCGCCACGCCTCGTGGAGCAGCGCGAGCATCGCGCCCTGCCGGTCGAGCTTCGCCCAGCCCGTGATCGACGAGATGCTCACCGAGGCGTCGGAGAGCTTGCCGACCTTCGACACGTGGATTCGCTTGCCCGCGCGCTGGTCGCGCCCGGCGAACGCGCCCGCGCCCTTCATGGCCCACCAGCGGCGGCCGAGCGCGGGGGCGCTGACGACGCCGACGACAGGCTCGCCCCGGTCGAACAGGGCGATGAGCGTGGCCCAGATCGGTACGCCGCGAACGTAGTTGCGGGTGGCGTCGATCGGGTCGATGACCCATTTGCGGCCCGAGGCCCCGGGGTTGTCGCCGTACTCCTCGCCGAAGATCCCGTCGCGGGGGCGGGCGCGCGCGAGCGTCGAGCGCAGCACCTCCTCGATCGTGGTGTCCGCGTCGGAGACCTCGGTCATGTCCGGCTTCGAGGAGACCCGCAGGTCGGAGGAGCGGAACCGGCTGTTGCCGATCTGCGCGGCGCTGTCCGCGAGCAGATGCGCGAGGCCGAGATCGTCGTTGTAGCTGGAGGTGGGCATGGCCTCATCTTACTGAGCCCGCGCAGGAACCCACGGACCAGCGAGGCAACGAGCAGGTGAACGACCCCGCTAGTTCTTCGAGTCGGCCTCGTGGAGCGACGCGAGGACGCGTCGGAACGAGGCGAGGCGGCCGGCCCGGGGGTCGTCGGGGCCGATCGCGGCGTCGAGGGCGCAGTCGCCGATCTCGGGCGTGTGCGTGCACCCGCGCGGGCAGTCCTGCGCGACCTCCGCGAGTTCGGGGAAGGCCTTGATGATCGAGTCGGCGGTGACGTGCGCGAGCCCGAACGAGCGAACGCCGGGCGTGTCGATGACCCAGCCGCCCGCAGGCAGCGGGAACGACACGGTGCTCGTGGACGTGTGCGAGCCCTTGCCGATCGAGCGGACCTCGCTGACGGCGCGCCCGGCCCCGGGCACGAGCCGGTTCACCAGCGTCGACTTGCCGACGCCGGAGTGCCCGAAGAACACGTTCTCCTTGTCGCGCAGCAGCTCCACTAGCTGGTCGAGCGGCGCGTCCGGTTCGGTCGTGGTGATCGTGAGGTCGAGCTGGGAGTAGTAGGCACGGGCCTCTTCGACGAGCTCGGGCGCGAGGTCGTGCTTGGTCAGGCACAGCACCGGCGCGACCCCGGCGTCGAAGGCGGCGACGAGGCACCGGTCGACGAACCCGTACCGCAGCGGCGGGTCGGTGAGGCTGGCGACGACCACGAGCTGGTCGACGTTGGCGACGACGACGCGTTCTTTCGCGTTCTCGTCGTCGGCTGAGCGGCGCAGCTCTCCGTGGCGCGGCTCGATCCGCACGGCCCGCGCGAGCGTGCCGGGGTTGCCGGAGCGGTCGCCGACGAGCCCGACGCGGTCGCCGACGACGATGGACTGCTTGCCGAGCTCACGGGCCTTCATGGCCATGACGGTGACGCCGTCGACCAGGCACGTGTAGCGGCCGCGGTCGACCGCCGTCACGAACCCTTCCTGGGCGCTCTCGTGCTTGGGGCGGATCTTGGTGCGGGGCCGCGAGCGGCGGTTCGCCCGTACCTTGACGTCGTCCTCGTCCCACTCTTCGTCGTCGTCCTTGTCGACGTCCCAGTCCGGCTGCGGCACTAGGCGTCACCCCGGATCGCGCGTTCCCAGACCTCGGCGAAGTCCGGCCAGGTCTTGGAGACGCAGGCGACGTCGTCGAGCACGAGGCCCGGGATCACCAGGCCCGCCACGGCGCCCGCGTGGGCCATGCGGTGGTCGGCGTAGGTCGCCCAGGTGCCGGTGGTGTGCCCGCCGCTGTTGATGCGGAAGCCGTCCTCGAACTCGTCGACGTCGGCGCCGATCTTGCGCAGTTCGGTGACGAGCGCCGAGACGCGGTCGGTCTCGTGCCCGCGGATGTGGGCGACGCCGCGGATCGCGAAGGGGCCCTTGCTGACACCGAACAGCGCGGCCAGCGCGGGCGTCAGTTCGGCGGCGTCGGCGAGGTCGAGTTCGGCCGGGAGCACCGAGGGCGAGCCGATGACGGTGAGGCCGCCGCGGCTCCACTCGACGCGCGAGCCGAGCTGCACGAGGAGGTCGCGGATCTTGTCCCCGGCCTGCGTGGTCTCGGTCGGCCAGCCCTCGATCGTGATCCGGCCGCCGACGGCGGCGGCGGCGATGAGGAACGGCGCGGCGTTCTGCAGGTCCGGTTCGATGACCCATTCGCGGCCCTGGAGCTCGCCGGGCGCGACGCGCCAGCGGTTCGGCTCGGAGTCGTCGACGTCGGCCCCGGCCTGGCGCAGCATGTGCACGACCATGTCGAGGTAGGGGCGGCTGGGCACCGGCTTGTCGCCGACATGGCGCAGGTCCAGGCCGTTCTCGAAGCGCGGCGCGGCCATGAGCAGGGCGCTCACCAGCTGCGAGGTCTTGGACGCGTCGACCTCGAGCTCGCCGCCCTTGACGTTCCCGGTGGCGTTCACGGTGAACGGCAGCGCCATGCGCCCGCCGTCCTCGATCGCGACGCCGAGGTCCCGCAGGGCCTTGATGACGCCGTCGTTGGGGCGCTTGCGGGCGTGCGGGTCGCCGTCGAAGCCGACCGGGCCGTCGGCGAGCGCCGCGACCGGCGGCAGGAACCGCATCACGGTCCCGGCGAGCCCGCAGTCGACCTCCGTGCCGCCCTTGAACATGCTCTGCGAATTTACGGCTCGCAAGCTTCGCCGAGGGGGCGTAACGGTCCAGGTGTCGTCGTCGCCCGTGTCGACCGCGACGCCGATGGACCGGAGCCCGTCGACCATGAGCAGCGTGTCGCGGGCGATGAGGGGCCGCCGGATCGTGGAGGGGCCGGAAGCGAGCGCGGCGAGGATCAGGGCGCGCGCCGTCATCGACTTCGAGCCGGGCACGCGGACGACCGCGTCGAGCTCGGCCCCGGCGTACGGGGCCTCCCAGCGGCGCTTCTCAGGGGCGGCGGTTGCGTTCATGCCGCCATTCTAGAAGCCCGCGAGCTGCGGACCCGAAGGTCGGCGTACGGGGTGGCGCGCGCGCCTGGAATTGAGGAGCCGGAATGTCGGTGGCGGGGGTTACCGTGAGGGCATGTGCGGAAGGTACGCCAACAGCAAGTCGAGCCCGAGCATGGCCGCGCTCTTCGACGCCGAGGACCTCATAGCCGGAGCCTGGGACCCGAAGTACAACATCGCGCCCACGACCCCGGCCCCGCTCGTGCGCCGCTCGAAGTCGAAGGACGAGCGCGTGGTCGAGCTCGCCCGCTGGGGACTCGTGCCGCCGTGGGCCTCCGACCCGGGCATCGGCACCCGCATGTTCAACGCCCGCATGGAGACCGTCGCCACCTCCCGCGCCTACAAGCGGCCGTTCGCCTCGCGCCGCGCGCTCGTCCCGGCCGACGGCTGGTACGAGTGGCTCAAGCTCCCCGGCGGCGGCAAGCAGCCCTACTTCTTCACCCGACCGGGTGGACTCGTCTTCGCCGGCCTCTGGGATACCTGGCACATTGACGTCTCGCACGCTTCGACGAGCCTGCACCAGGGCGACCTCAACCTCATGACCTTCACGATCCTCACCTGCCCGGCCATGGGCGAGGCCATGGAGACCGTCCACGACCGGATGCCCTACGTCCTCCCGCCCGAGCGGTTCGCCGCCTGGCTGGGGGAGGAGGACGCCGACGTCGGCGAGCTGCTCGCGGGCCCCGCCCCGTCGCTGCCGGACGACATCGAGATCCGCAAGGTGGGCCGCGCGGTCGGCCGCGCCGACAACGAGGGCCCCGAACTCGTCCGTCCCGTCGACGCCGAGGAGGGCCCCACGACCATCCCAGGATTGTGAACTCAATCACTGTCGTTCCTAGGTATCTGTACCCCATGTCGTCGGTCTTTCGTGTACAAGCCGCCGCTGGCTGTAGGGAATCGCTTCCCGCGACGAGCCCAATCGCACGGGAAGGGCCTGCGGCGGAGAGATAGAGGGAGGCAGCAATGCGGCGAATCCGCCCCGATGAGGTAGCCCGAGCCCGGAGAGACCCCCGGCTGCTCGATGCCGCCGAATACCGCAACGAGATCATCAGAGGCGCCTACCGGATGAGCGGCGACGCCTGGCTCCGCCAGGGCAACTGCGCCGACGCCGAGCCCGACGTGATGTACCCCGAGCCCCGCGAGCCCATCGAGGAGGCGCTCGCCATGTGCGCGTCCTGCCCGGTGCGCACGCCCTGCCTGGTCCGGGCCCTCGAAGCCCGCGACCGCCACGGCGTCTGGGGGGCCACCGCGCCCCGCGAGCGCCGCGCGATGATCGAAGTCTGGAAGGACATCAACCCCTTGGCCGTCGGCGCCTAGCCGAACCCGCCGAATCGAAAGCCGCGACCGCTGGCCCCAGCGAAGGTCGCGGCTTTTCGCCGTCCAAGGGCGTTGCTTCGGGGGAGGTCTCCAGCCTCCCCGGACCGGCGACGGTGTCATGTTCGCCGGCCCGGGGCAGGTACTGGGAGTTCACGCGCCGGTCTCCCGACGCGATCAGGACCCTTCCGGGTCCACACACGATAACGACTGCGCGCACCGAAAGTTACCGTTTCTATCCACTAAGTAATAATTTCGGGTGATATTCCGAATTTCGCACACTTCACCCGTATTTACGGCCCCGCAGTCGCCCCTGCCTCCGGTGTGGCGGATACGACTCCCGCCGTTTCGCCGAGGGCGGAATGAAGCCGCACGCCACGCTGTTGTTCGGGACGAGTCTCCCGCCTCGGAGCGCCGGCCACACGCTGTGCGGACTGCGGCGGAGGATTCGCGGGCCACGAAGTCTGTCTAGCAAGGAGCCCAACGCATGACCACTACCCTCCGCGGTCGCGAAGACGAGCGCGTCGCCGCTCTTCTCGGCGGCCCCGAATGGTCGCCTTCGCCGAACGGCGTCTCCCCGGTCGGCGGCGTCACGACCGCCGGTATTTCCTCCGCCCCCTCCAAGACCGCTGCCGTAGGCTCGGAACTGGTCGGCTACGAGAGGGAGACGGTGACCGAGGCAGGCAGCGAGAACTCCGAGGAGCGGCGCGTGCGTTTCGAGCGCGACGCCATGCCCCTGATCGACCAGCTGTACGGTGCCGCGCTGCGCATGACGCGCAACCCCGCCGACGCCGAGGACCTGGTGCAGGAGACGTTCCTCAAGGCCTACTCGAAGTTCCACCAGTTCCGCGAGGGCACGAACCTCAAGGCGTGGCTGTACCGCATCCTCACCAACACGTACATCAACTCGTACCGCAAGAAGAAGCGCCAGCCGCTGACCTCGCCCACCGACGAGATCACGGACTGGCAGCTCGCGGACGCCGAGTCGCACTCCGCCTCCGGGCTGCGCTCCGCCGAGACCGAGGCGCTCGACCACCTGCCGGACTCGGACGTCAAGGACGCCCTCCAGCAGCTCGGCGAGGACTTCCGCCTCACCGTCTACCTCGCCGACGTCGAAGGCTTCTCCTACAAGGAGATCGCCGACATCATGGGCACCCCGATCGGCACCGTCATGTCCCGCCTCCACCGGGGCCGGCGGCAGCTGCGCCAGCTGTTGAGCTCGTACGCCGCCGACCGCGGCCTTTCGCCCGCACGGGAGGTACAGCAGTGACCGCCGAACCGGAGAAGCCCAAACTCGACTGTCGCGAGGTCCTCGAAGAGGTCTACCTCTATCTCGACGAAGAGTGCTCCGACCGCCGCCGCGGCGTGATCCGCGACCACCTCGAAGACTGCTCGCCCTGTCTCTCGGAGTACGGCATCGAGCAGGAGGTGCGCGCGATCGTGCACCGCTGCTGCAGCCAGGAGAAGGCGCCCGACGAGGTGAAGGCGCGCCTGCGCCAGAAGCTCAGCGCCGTCGAGCAGGTCAGCGAGATCTTCAGCGAAGTCGCCGAGCGCGACCGCCGCATCCGTTGAGCGCCGATCGGGCCCGCCCGCTGAGCCGCTGATCGGGCCCGCCCGAGTCCGGGCCCGACAACTCGTTCCTCAACCGCTCGCGCTCGCGGACATCCGGGTACCGCGTGCGCCAGGCGGTACCGTTCAGGCCGACTCGGCCGCGTTCGCCCGGACCATCCCGATCGAGATCTGCAGCGAGGCTTCGCGCAGGTCCTCCTCGGAGTCGTCCACGCGCGGGTACGTGATCCAGTTGCTGAAGAGCGTCGTGATCGCGTCCCAGGCCCGCAGGCGGTGGATGAGCGGCGCGTCCGACTCGACGAGCAGCGCGTGCAGGCGCCGCTGGCGCAGCCTGAAGACCGACATGCGGTCGAGGCGCGTGAGCGCGGCCTGGTTGTTCTGCATGAACCTGAGCACCGGCACGTGCGACCGGATGACCTCCGCGTAGCGGCGGAGGAGTTCGGTACGGGTGTCGAGCCCCCGCGGCTGGGTGTCGCCCCAGTCGCAGATGCGGTCCAGGTCCACCGCGTAGGAGTCGAAGAAGCTCGCCGCGATGTCTTCCTTGGTCTTGAAGTGGTAGTACAGCGCGGCCTTGGTGACGCCGAGCTGTTCGGCGATCTCCCTGAGAGAGGTGTGCTCGTAGCCGTGCTCGCTGAAGAGCGCGATCGCGGTCTGCTGGATCCGCTCTCGGGTGCTCGGCTGTTGCTGCTCGCGCGCGTCGCGCGGCGCTTCGGTCATGTGGGCAATTCTCGTTCTGCGCCGGGTGTCCAGTGCGATCTGCGGGGCAGTCGCGGCCTCGGCCGCCTGCCCCGCCACGCGCTAGCTGTTCGGGCGCTTCCCGTGGTTAGCGGCCTTCTTCTTACGCGACTTGCGCTTGCGGGCTGCTTTAGCCACAGCTCCTCCTTGGTGGTCGGGAATTCAGGGGTCAACCTTACCGGCACCTGCGCGGGTGTACGGAGGGCAGTGGACACACTTCATTGACGAGTCACCCGAGTCGTAGCAGGGTTGGAGGGGAGGACACGGGAGCTCGGGAAGGTCCGACTGCGGTGGACGAGCGTGGTGACGGTCGACTACGCTTCATTATAAAGGTTTGTTTAATATTTTAGCGGTACCCGTTTCACAAGGAGCGTCAAGTGAACCAGCCCCAGGTCGGCGCCACCGACAACGCCAGCGCGGAGGACCAGCCCGGTAAGGGCATGGCCGCCGACATCAGCGAGCAGCCCGGCGTCTACGCGGACGTGCTCGACCACGGCACCGCGGAGATCGCCCGCATCGCCGCGATCATCGCCGAACGCCGCCCGCGCTCGGTGGTGTTCACCGCCCGGGGCACCTCCGACCACGCCGCCCTCTACGGCGCCTACCTCACGGAGATCCGTCTCGGCCTGCCCGCGAGCCTCGCCAGCCCCTCCGTGGTCACCGTCTACGACGCCCGGCCCGACTGGTCCGACTCCCTCGTGATCGCCGTCTCCCAGTCCGGCGGCTCGCCCGACCTCGCCCAGGTCGTCGCCGCCGCCCGCGCCTCCGGCGCCCTCACCCTCGCCGTCACCAACAACCCCGACTCCCGCCTCGCGGGCGAGGCCGAACTCCACCTCGACGTGCGCGCCGGGCACGAGCGCGCCGTCGCGGCCACCAAGACCTACACGGCCGAGCTGCTCACCCTCCTGCTCCTCGTCGAAGGCATCCGCACCGGCACCGGCCGCCTCGACACCGCCGAGGCCACCGCGATCGGCAAACTGCCCGAACTCGCCCGCGGCGTCCTCGCCAACACCGGCGCCGCCGAACTCGCCGGCCGGTACCGCTTCGCGTCCAGGTTCGTGACCACCGGCCGCGGCTACGCCTACCCGACCGCCCGCGAGACCGCGCTCAAGCTCATGGAGACCTCCTACCTGCCCTCGCTCGCGTTCTCCGGCGCCGACCTGCTCCACGGGCCCCTCGCCATGGCCGACCCCGGCGTGCCCGTCCTCGCCGTCGTCGGCTCCGGCCCCGGCGGCCACGCAATGTGGAACGTCCTCACGCGACTCGAGAAGCAGCGCGCCGACGTGGTCGTCGTCGGCGCCGCCGACGTCCCGGGCCAGACCGCCCGGCTCGCCACCCCCGCGGTCGACGAGCGCCTCGCCGCGCTCCTCGACATCCTTCCGCTGCAACAGGTCGCGCTACACCTCGCTATCGAGCGCGGCGAGAACCCGGACGCTCCGCGCGGTCTCAAAAAGGTCACGGAGACGGTGTGATCCCAGCTCGGCGGTGGTAGAGAAACGGGTGTTCACCTTCGGTTCACCAAGATGTTCACCCGTTTCCGTAAACTCTCCGTCATGCAGGCACCACCAGCCGCGCCGACCGGCACCACTGAAATCGTCTGGCACGAACGGCGATACCCGGCGCGAGCGATCGCGGGCGGCGCCGCATTCGAGCTCTACTCCGACGTCCGCGAAGACGGATTCCACCCCAGCGGCAGCACCTTCCACCGGTACGTCCACGCCTCCGAAGTGACCAGCTCCGGCGGAGAACTCCTCCTCACCGGCATTGCGCCCCTGGCGATCCCGATCATGCCCGGGCTCGACGCCGCCACCGTCCACCGGTACAGCCAGAACCCGCGCATCGGCCCCGCCGAACGCGCCCTCGTCTCCGCCGTGCGCGCCACCGCGTTCGTCACCGTCGGCACCCGCATGGTCAAACCGCTCAGCCGCCACCAGGTGGCCCGGCAGCTGACCTCCGCGCCCGTCGTCAGCGGCGTCTGCTTCCGCGAGTTCGACGTCGCCCACCTGCGCACCCCCGACGACCGGGTCGTGCTCTCCGGCGATCCCGACGACGCCCGCGACACCGCGTTCGCCTTGCGCTGGAAGGCGATCTGCGCCTGCGACTACCAGAGCACCGAGGCCGCGAACTTCCCCGGCCTCGTCGGCGTCCCCGGCCGCGAGCGCCGCGGCTCGATGATCCTCGGCACCGGGTTCCTGCCCAGCGGCACACACCTCATCCCCGAGTTCGCGACCACCGGGTTCGCCGACCTGCCGCTGACCGCGCGCGCGGAGATCCTGGCGTACACGCCCGACGGGGCCGAGATCTCGCTGTTCCAGTACCAGCCGCAGACGAACGTGTGGGACCGCATGGCCGGCGCGCGGCACCGCGACCTCGTCAGCCGCATCCCCGGCCTCGAGACCGGGCGGGCGCTCTTCCGCACCGACCCGTCCGTCCACGCCGGACTCGTCGGCGAACACGAGGGCGAACGCGTCCCGGTCAGCGCCGATCCCGGCCACGGGTTCAGCGTTTACGCGCGCGGCGCCGCGAGCCGGAGCCCCGTGACCCGCCCGCAGCGGTTCCACACGCGGGCGCGCTGGCGCGACATCGAAGTGCTCGCGCTCGGCCGCAACGAGGACTGGGTGCGTGTGCGCCTGAGCCAGCCCGACCTCGAATCGGTCATGACCACCGACGCGACCTGCGTTGAGCGCGGCATCTACGAATGCTGGGCCCCGCTCGCCGAGCTCGAGAACCCGCGCATGGTCGTGGTCGACTACCCGAAGGACGAACACCCGGCCCCCTGCTAGTCAGGTCAGGAGCGGCCTCCTCTCGCTAGGCGCCAGCGGTTGTCGATGCGGTCCACCCAGCCGGTGCGGAGGAGGCGGTCCAGGGTTTCCGCTGCGGTCCCGGCGGGGACGCCCGCGGCGGCGGCCAAGCGGTTCGTCTCGACCACGTAGCCCCTCGGCAGGGACTCGACCAGGCGGGCCTCGATTTCCGTCAGCGAATCGAAGGGCCGGCGCTGCGGCGGCGGTGGCGTCGCCAGGGGGCCGCCGATGCCGGTCAGGTCCTCGATGACCTCCTCTGCGCGGGTTACCAGGCGGGCCTCCCATGGCTCCCTTGCGAGTTGGTGGGCCCCGGCCGACATCGACGATGTCACCGGCCCGGGCGTGAACATCAGGACCCGGCCGAGTTCGGCCGCGTACCGGGCCGTATTGCGCGCTCCCGAGCGGTGGGCCGCCTCGATGACCACCGTGCCCGCGGTCAGGGCCGCGATGACGCGGTTGCGAGTCAAGAAGCGCTGCTTCATGACATTGGTTCCCGGCGGCCATTCGCTGACGATCAGGCCTTTCTCGGCGATGAGGTTGAACATCGAGTGGTTCGCCTTCGGATACGGGAGCTCCACCCCGCAGGCGAGCACCGACACTGTCGAACCGCCTCGCGCCAGGGCCCCGAGATGGGCCGCCCGGTCGATGCCGAAAGCGCCGCCCGAGACGATCGTCCAGCCCGCCTCGGTCAGATCGGCCGCGAGGTCGTCGGCGAGGTGCTGCCCGTACTCGGTCGCCGCCCTGGACCCGACGATCGACACCGACCGGCGGCACAGTCGGTCCAGGTTCCCCTCGCCGCGCACCCAGAGACAGCGCGGCGGCCGCACATGCGGTTCGTCGGCGTCGCAGACCAGCATCAGATCGCGGAGCTGGTCGGGCCAGTCGGGGTCTCCGGGGATCAGCACCCGTGCGCCGCTTTCCTTGGTGGCGGAAGCGATATCGGCGGCGCGGGCGGCCGGATCGCGGGTGCACGAGATGGTCGCGCCGGTGATGCGCTGGAGGCGATCGGGTACCTCGCCTTCCCAGAGGCGCTTCACGATCTCGATGGGGCCGAACTCGCCGAGGAGGTCGTCGAGGTCCGCATCGCCCGGCTCGATCAGCGAGGACAGGAGCATCAGGGCGAGACGTGGATCGTCGGGGAGATTCGTCATGGGTCCTCCTCTTATATGGATGTGCCGTTGTGGTCGGTCAGGTGAGCGTGTAGCCGATACGCAGTTCGCTGGCGATCGTGATGTCCTCGGCGGTGGGGCGGTCGTGCTCCCGCAGGTCGGCGATCGTCCACGCGAGCTTCAGGATTCGGTCGTAGCCGCGGGCGGTGATCCGCTCCTTCAACAGGAGGTCGTCGACGCTCTTCCGCACCGGCGGCGGGAGCCGCCAGCGCTCTGACCGCAGCGCCGGGCCGGGAACATCGCTGTTGCACTGCCAGCCTTCGCCCGCTTCGGACCACCGGGCGGTCGCCGCTTCCCTTGCCCGGGCCACCCGCTTCGCGACCTGTTCGGAGGGTTCGGCTTCGGACAGCTCGGCGAGGATCGCCGAGGGCGGCACCGCCGGGAGGTCGACCCGGAGGTCGATCCGGTCCATCAGCGGCCGCGAGATCCTCGGCAGGTAGCCCCGCTTCACCTGCGGTGTGCAAGTGCAGTCGTAGGGCTTGTTCGGCGCGCACGGGCAGGGGTTCGCTGCGAGGACCAGGATCACCTTGGCCGGATAGCAGATCGAGGTGTTGGCCCTCCTGATCCGCACCTCGCCGCATTCCAACGGCTGCCGCAGCGAGTCCAGGACCGACCGCTTCCACTCCGGGGCCTCATCGATGAAGAGCACTCCTCGGTGCGCGAGCGCCAGGGAACCCGGGCCCACGAGGCCGCTACCGCCGCCTACCAAGGCCTGCATGGTCGTGGAATGGTGCGGCGCTTCGAACGGCGCATGGCGCATGAGCGTCGCCGCGCCACCCGAGAAGCGTCCACGGAGCGAGTGCAGCGAGGTCACTTCGACAGCTTCTGCGTCTGAGAGGGGCGGAAGGATTGACGGCAGCCGTTCCGCCAGCATCGTTTTGCCTGCTCCTGGGGGACCCACCATCAGCATGTGGTGGCCTCCGGCTGCCGCGATCTCGAGTGCACGGCGGGCGGTCGGTTGCCCGCGCACGTCGGCGAGGTCGGGGAGGGGCGGTGGTGCGCCCGGTGCCGTCGGCATGACCGGGTCAAGCGCGGTCTGGTTGAACAGCCAGGCCACGAGCGTGGCGAGGTCTCGCGGAGCGTAGACCACGAGCCCGTCGACCAGCGATGCCTCTGCGGCGTTCTCTGGGGAGACGATCGCCGTCCGCATCCCGGACTTCCGGGCTTCGATGAGCGCGGGGAGCGTGCCCGGAACCGCCCTGAGGCTGCCGTCGAGGCCGAGCTCGGAGAGGAGGACCGTGTCGTTCAGCTTCTCCATGGGCAGGGTGTCGTCGGCGCACATGATCGTGAGCGCCAGCGCGAGGTCGGCCGCCGACCCGGTGGTCGGTATCGAGGCCGGACCGAAGTTCACGCTCACCGACTTGTCCGGGAACCGCAAGGCGGAGTTGGCCATCGCGGAGCGGACCCGGGTTTGCGCTTGGTTGACGACGTTGTCGGGCAGGCCCGACATGCGGACCGTGTCAGTGCCTTTCGCCGTGGACTTGAAGACCGAGGCTTCGACGGTGACCGCGACGGCGGTGGCGCCGATCATGCAGACGGTGTTGGTGCGCGCGTAACCCATGGCGGTTCCCCCGGTGGTGTTCGAGTGCGAGGCGCTGGCGGCCGGTGACCGTGAGGGCGAGGCGGTCGATGCGCCAGGGCTGGTCGGTGCGGCAGTGCTGTTTGAGCCAGGCGCGGGCGAGCCGTTCGATGCGGTGGAGCTTCTCGCCGTCGACGGCTCCGAGGGGGCCTCCGTACCGGTTCGAGCGGCGGGTCTTGACCTCGCAGAAGACGACGGTGCCGGCGGAGCGGGCGATGAGGTCGAGTTCGCCGAGGCGGTGCCGCCAGTTGCGGGCGAGGATCTGCATCCGGTCGCGTTGGAGGTGGGTTGCAGCGAGCTGTTCGCCGAGGCGGCCCAGTTGGTGCGGGGTGAGGTGTCGCAGGTTGACGGGGTTCGGAGCGGACGGTGGGGGAGGGAGTGGGGGTGGAGTCGGGGGCGGCGGGGGTGCGGGCGCCGTTCGGGTCATGACCGGGCCTCCTCATGGGCGGTGCCGGGGCGGGGGAGGAGGCGGACTTTGCCTTTGCCGAAGAGGAGCATCGGGTCGAGGTAGAGCGGGCCGTGTTTGAGGCCGAGGTGGAGGCAGGCCTGGCCGGGGCAGGAGGCGTGGCCGGGTTGGAGGTGGCCGATGGTCTGGCCCGCGGTGACTATTTCGCCTGCGGCGACGAGGGGTTCGACCGGTTCGTAGGTGGTGCGGAGGCCGTTGGCGTGGAGGACGCTGACGACGCCTCGGCCGGCGAGGTCGTCGGCGAAGACGACGGTCCCCGGGCCTGCGGCGGTGACAGGGAGATCGGTGCCCGCTGCGAGGTCGACGCCGCGGTGGCCCGGGAGCCAGGGTTCCGGTGGCGGGTCGAAGCGGGTGAGGAGGTCGAGGGTGCCGACCGGAGAGTGCCAGGGGCCGGAGGCGGGGGTGTGCGGGGCGGTGGCCTGTTCGGGGGCGGGTGGTGCGGCTTCGGCGATGGTGGGTGTGATGATCGCGGCGGCGGCGAGGAGCGATGCGGTTATGAGGCTGATCGTGATGGCGTTGTGTAGTTGTCGCATAACTCAATGCTGACCTGGGTGCCCGGTATCGTCAACAAAAAGTTTTCTGCCTGTGGATAACGTTGTTCGTATGGTTGCTGCCTGGGGTTCCGGTTCGTGTTGTATCGAAGCTGGTGAGTGTTTTCGCGGGCGTGGGTTCGGGCGGGCGTCCATTGCGTCTGTCACTGCGGTCCACCGCGTTCGTGGTGCGCAAGGGGGCCTGAGTACACTGATCGGAGCGGTACGGAGCCCTTGTGCCCCGAACCGACTTCGCGCGCTCGCCGCGGCCCGACCTCCATCGCACGCCCTACCGGGGCGCATTGCGACGGATGCGGTCCGGCCCTAGCGATCTCCCAGGTCCGGGACTATCCCGGTTGCAGATCGCCGGAGGTGAGTGCCAGGCGCGGGACGCCCGGACTTCGGGCGGCTCCCGCGAATGAACCAGGGAACGAAAGGAATACAACCGTGTCGGTTGTCACTATGCGTCAGCTCCTCGAGAGCGGCGTGCACTTCGGTCACCAGACCCGTCGCTGGAACCCGAAGATGAAGCGGTTCATCCTCACCGACCGCAACGGCATCTACATCATCGACCTGCGCCAGTCGGTCGACTTCGCGGTCAAGGCGCACGACTTCGTCAAGAACACCGTCGCCGAGGGCGGCGAGGTGCTGTTCGTGGGCACCAAGAAGCAGGCCCAGGAAGCCGTGGCCGAGCAGGCCCAGCGCGTCGGGATGCCCTTCGTGAACCACCGCTGGCTCGGCGGCATGCTCACCAACTTCCAGACCATCCAGAAGCGCCTCATGCGCCTCAAGGAACTCGAGATCATCGAGGCCAACGGTGCGGCCAACCGCACCAAGAAGGAAATGCTCCAGCTGATGCGCGAGAAGGACAAGCTCGAGCGCACGCTCGGCGGCCTCCGCGACATGGAGAAGACCCCGGCCGCGATCTGGATCGTGGACACCAAGAAGGAGCACATCGCGGTTGACGAGGCCCGCAAGCTCGGTATCCCGAT
The DNA here is from genome assembly GCF_055586545.1 of Glycomyces sp. NPDC050141. Lineage (NCBI taxonomy): Bacteria > Bacillati > Actinomycetota > Actinomycetes > Glycomycetales > Glycomycetaceae > Glycomyces > Glycomyces sp. NPDC050141. The sequence continues at coordinate 129,777 of NZ_JBVJHZ010000003.1, forward strand.
CGTCGCGATCCTCGACACCAACTGCGACCCCGACGAGGTCGACTTCCCGATCCCCGGCAACGACGACGCGATCCGCTCCGTCGCCCTGCTGACGAAGGTCATCGCCGACGGTGTCGCCGAAGGCCTGCTGGCCCGCTCCGGCGGCCAGGTCGCGAAGGGCGAGGGCGAGCCGCTCGCCGACTGGGAGAAGGAACTCCTCTCCGCCGATGTCGCCGAAGCCGCCGTCGAGGCCGCAGAGACCACCGAAGACTCCGTGAAGGTCGTCGAGCCGTCCGGCGAGAAGACCGTCGAAGACGAGAAGTAAGAAGGGGAGCAATGGCCAACTTCACGATGGCTGACGTCAAGAAGCTCCGGGAAGCCACCGGCTCCGGGATGATGGACGTCAAGAAGGCCCTCGAAGCGGCTGACGGCGACTACGACACCGCTCTTGAGGCCCTGCGCATCAAGGGCGCCAAGGACGTGGGCAAGCGTGCCGAGCGCACCACCGCCCAGGGCCTGGTCGCGCAGTCCGGCAGCACGCTGCTCGAGCTGCTGTGCGAGACCGACTTCGTCGCCAAGAACGGCGCGTTCATCGAGCTCGCCCAGACGCTGGTCGAGCTGGCCGACGAGGTCCGCCCCGCGGACGCCGAGGCGTTCGCGAAGGCCGAGCTCAACGGCAAGGCCGTCGCCGAGGTCGTCGCCGAGGAGTCGGTGAAGCTGGGCGAGAAGCTCGCCCTCGGCCGCGTCGGCTCGCTCCAGGGCGATGTCGCGGTCTACATGCACCGCAAGGCCGCCGACCTCCCGCCGGCCGTGGGCATCATCGTCGAGTACACCGGTGACGCCGAGGCCGCCCGCCAGGTCGGCATGCAGGCCGCCGCGATGCGACCGAAGTACCTCACCAGCGACGAGGTCCCGGCCGAGATCGTCGAGGCCGAGAAGCGCGTGGCCCTCGAGACCGCCAAGGAAGAGGGCAAGCCCGAGCGCGCCTGGGACAAGATCGTGGAAGGCAAGGTCAACGCCTACTACCGCGACTTCGTCCTGCTCTCGCAGAACTCGGTCATCGACAACAAGAAGACCGTGTCCCAGGTGCTCGCCGAGGCGGGCACCGAGGTCACCGGCTTCATCCGCTTCGAAGTCGGCCAGGAGTAGCGAGTAGCCCGCACGCGCGGACTACACTGGCTCCAGCCGTAAGCCTTCTCGGCGAAGCTTGCGAGCTGTAAATTGGCATGGTAAGGGGCGGCGGCGCAGGCCGCCGCCCCGTTCCGTGCCCGGAGAAAGACGCGCCCGGAACCCGCGCCGCCGCACGCAGCGGCCGGAGCGGACCCGCCCGGGCGCGGGCAGTACGGTCAACGGCAGCGCAGCCACCGAGGGACACGTCAAGCAGGGGAGTGCCATGAGTCAAGACACGTACCGCCGGGTCGTGCTGAAACTGTCCGGTGAGGCCTTCGGCGGCGGCGCCGTCGGCGTCGACCCCGATGTCGTGCAAGCGGTCGCGCGCCAGATCGCGGCCGGTGTCGCCGCGGGCGTCCAGGTGGCCATCGTCGTCGGCGGCGGCAACTTCTTCCGCGGGGCCGAACTCCAGCGCCGCGGCATGGACCGCGCCCGCGCCGACTACATGGGCATGCTCGGCACCGTCATGAACTGCCTCGCCCTCCAGGACTTCCTGGAGAAGGAGGGCGTCTCCACCCGCGTCCAGACCGCCATCGCCATGGCCCAGGTCGCCGAGGCCTACCTGCCGCTGCGCGCCATCCGCCACCTCGAGAAGGGCCGCGTCGTCATCTTCGGCGCCGGCGCGGGCATGCCCTACTTCTCCACCGACACCGTCGCCGCCCAGCGCGCCCTCGAGATCGGCGCCCAGGAGGTCCTGGTCAGCAAGAACGGCGTCGACGCGGTCTACACCGCCGACCCCAAGGCGGACCCCGACGCGCAGCGCCTCGACGACATCACCTTCGACGAGGCCCTCAAGCGCGAGCTGATGATCCTCGACCAGGCCGCGTTCGCCCTCTGCAAGGACAACGCCCTGCCCATGCGCGTCTTCGGCGCCGAAGGCGACGGCAACCTCCGCCGCGCCATCGTCGGCGAGAAGATCGGCACCTTCGTCCACGCCGCCGAGGACTGACCCGCCCGGACGGCGGCCGCGAGAACGGCCGCGTCCGAAGACCTCCACGCCACCTAGCCACGCCGCCGGGACGGTACGGTCAGAAGTGCTGTCAGGCCGCGAGAGAATGTGAGAAAGCCGTGATTGACGACACCCTCCTCGAAGCCGAGGAGAAGATGGAGCGGGCCATCGAGCACGCCAAGGAGGAGTTCGCCGCGATCCGCACCGGCCGCGCCTCCTCCGCCATGTTCAACCGGATCACCATCGACTACTACGGCTCGCCGACCGCCATCCCCCAGGTCGCGTCCGTCGCGATCCCCGAGCCCCGCATGGTCATCATCAAGCCCTTCGACGCCTCCCAGATGAAGCAGATCGAAGACGCGATCCGCAACTCGAACCTCGGCGTCAACCCCTCCAACGAGGGCACCCAGCTGCGCCTGAACCTGCCTCCCATGACCGAGGAGCGCCGCCGCGAGATGATCAAGGTGGCCAAGACCAAGGGCGAGGACGCCAAGATCGCCATCCGCAACGTCCGCCGCAAGGCCAAGGACGAGATCGGCAAGTTCGTCAAGGACGGCGAGGTCTCCGAGGACGAGGGCCGCTCGGGCGAGAAGGAGCTCGACGACCTCACCGGCCGCTTCACGGCCAACGTGGACGAGCTCGTGAGCTCCAAAGAGTCCGAGCTGCTCGAAATCTGATGAGCGCCCTTCCCGACGGTTCGCCCGGCCGTCGCCCGCACCCGTCGCCGGACGGGCGAGGGCCCGGCGCCGCCGAGACCGACCCCGACGACCGCAAGGCCAAAGCCGGTCGCAACCTGCCCGTCGCCATCGGCGCCGGGCTCGGCATGGCCGCGGTCGTCCTGGCCTCGCTGCTGATCTGGCCGACCGCATTCCTCGGCGTCGCCGTCATCGCCGTCGCCGTCGCCTGCTGGGAGACCGGCACGGCGATGCGCAAGGGCGGCCGGAACGTCCCCGTGATCCCGCTGGCCGCCGCCGGCGCGCTCATCGTGGTCCTCGCCTGGTTCGGCGGGGCCACCGGCCTCCTGCTCGGCACCGCAGTCGGCGTCGCCGCCCTGTTCGTGTGGCGCCTCTCCGAGGGCGCCACCGGCTACCGCACCGACACCGCCGCCGCCGCGCTCCTGCTCGTCCAGGTCCCGTTCCTGGCCGGGTTCATCATGCTGCTGGCGAACGCCGACAACGACTCGGCGCGCTGGATCGACGGCGCCGCCGCGCAGGTCATCATCGCGCTGTTCACCGTCGTCTGCTCCGACACGGGCGGCTACACCGCCGGCGTCCTGTTCGGCCGCCACCAGATGACCCCGCGCATCAGCCCCAAGAAGTCCTGGGAGGGCCTCGGCGGGTCCGTCGTGGCCGCCGCCATAGGCGGTTCGGTCACCCTCCTGGTGTTCTTCGACGTGCCCCTGCTGATGGGCGTGGCGTTCGGCGTGTGCGTGGCACTGGCCGCTACGTTGGGGGACTTGTCGGTCTCGCTGCTGAAGCGGGACCTCGGCATCAAGGACATGAGTAATCTCATTCCCGGCCACGGCGGGGTCATGGACCGGCTCGACTCGATCCTCATGGTCGCCCCCGTGGCTTACGTGTGGTTCCGTTACCTGCTCGGGTGATGTGTCCTGATTGGTGTATCCGGTGAAGGAGGGCCCGGGGTGAATTCCATGATCCGGGGTTGGCGGGTTCCGGTCCTGTCATGCGAGACTAGGTCGTGACATGTCTGTAGCACTCACGTTGACCGAACCGCGCCCCCGCAAGGCCGCGCCGCGACACCTCGCCGACCTCGACCTGGCCGGGTGCCAGTCCGTTCTCTCCGAGATCGGGCAGCCCGCCTTCCGCGCCAAGCAGCTGCGCCAGCAGTACTTCGGCCGCCACGTCGGCGACGCGTCCCTCATGACCGACCTGCCCGCCGCCGCGCGCGCGTCCATCGGCGAGGCGCTGCTCCCGCAGCTGCTGGCGCCGGTCCGCGTCGACTCGTGCGACGACGGCCAGACGCTCAAGGCCGTGTGGCGCCTGTACGACGGCGCGCTCGTCGAGAGCGTCATCATGGCCTACCCGGACCGGGTGACCGCGTGCGTGTCCTCCCAGGCCGGGTGCGGCATGGCCTGCCCGTTCTGCGCCACCGGCCAGGGCGGCCTCGACCGCAACCTCACGACTGCCGAGATCGTCGACCAGGTCGTCGCCGCCGCGCGGATCGCCGAGGAGAACGGCCTCGGGCGGCTCTCGAACATCGTGTTCATGGGTATGGGCGAGCCGCTCGCGAACTGGGCCCGCCTCAAGAGCGCCCTGCACCTCATCACCAAGCCCGTGCCCGACGGCATCGGCATCTCGGCCCGGAACGTCACCGTCTCCACGGTCGGGCTCGTGCCCACCATCAAGAAGCTCGCGGAGGAGGGCCTGCCGGTGCGCCTGGCGGTCTCGCTCCACGCGCCCGACGACGAGCTGCGCGACGAGCTCGTCCCGATCAACACCCGCTGGAAGGTCGCCGAAGTGCTCGACGCGGCCTGGGAGTACGCTCGGGTGACGAAACGTCGTGTTTCGATCGAGTACGCGATGATCAGGGACGTCAACGACCAGCCTTGGCGGGCGGACCTCCTCGGGAAGCTCCTCGCGGGCAAACTCGTGCACGTCAACCTGATTCCATTGAACCCGACTCCGGGAAGCCGCTGGGACGCCAGTCCCAAGCCGGTCGAGGCGGAGTTCGTACGGCGGCTGCGGGCCGCGGGTGTGTCCACGACGGTGCGCGATACGCGCGGCCAAGAGATCGACGGCGCCTGCGGGCAGCTGGCCGCTTCGGTCCGGGAGGCCGGCACGCCCGGCCAAGCCGGCGCGAAGCCGCTCGGCGCCACCGGCGCCGAGGATTAGGCGGAGAAGGGTGGCTTGGTAGTGGCGAGTCATGGTGACCGGTTCCGGCGCCGGGCGTTGAGCCGGGGCTACAAGGTCGACGAGGTCGACGCGTTCCTCGACCGCGTCGAGGCGACCCTCGCCGGGGAGCCGGTGGGCAGCCCCGTCTCGGCCGACGAGGTCGACGACGTCGTCTTCAGGGTCCGCTTCGGCGGCTACGACGAGTGGCAGGTGGACGTCTACCTCGACCGGGTCGCACGCCAGCTCGCCGAACTCGAGGAGCGCGGCGTCCTCGGCACCGCCCCCGCCCCCGACTACGGGAAGGCCGAGGTCGCTTCGGCCCCCGCCCCGCCGATGCAGGCGGCACCCGGGTCGCGACGCGCCCCCGAACCCCAGGCCACGCAGGTCATCCCCGCTGCGACGCAAGCGATCCCCGCACACGAGGTGATGGCCGCCCGCGAGATGGCGCCCCCGCCTCCCGCCCCCGAACCGGTCGGCCGCGGACGCGGCGCCGCGCGCGGCCCGGCTCCCGTCCCCGACAATGAGGGCTTCGGCGACCTGCGCGGCGGTGACGACGAAGGCTTCGGCTTCCTTGCCGGTCCCCCCGGCGACGACTATGACGACCCGTTCGCGAAGCGCGGTGGCAACCAGGACTTCGGCCGCGGCGGCCAGGACTTCGGTCCCGGCCAGGGCGATTTCGGCCGCGGCGGCCAAGGCGACTTCGGTCCGCCGCCCCGCGACGACTTCAGCCAGGACTTCGGTCCCGGCCAGGGCGACTTCGGCGGCCGGGGTGCCAACGGCAGCAACGGCTTCGGCCCGCGCGGCGGCGCCCCCGAACCGGCCTTCGGCAACGAGTACGGCGCTCCCGCACCCGAACCGGCGTTCGGCAACGAGTACGGGGCCCCTCGCGGTCCCGAGCCGGTCCGCAACGACTTCGCGCCGCCCACGCAGGCGGTGCCCCGCGCCGGGATGCCGATGCACGACGGCCCGCAGGCCGGTCCGATCCCGCACGGCGCCACCGAGCAGCTGCCGCTCCAGTCCGACCCGCGCCGAGGCGGCTTCGGCCCCAACGACGTCCCGGGCGGACCGTTCGGCCAGAACGACGGCTACGGCCCCGGCGACGGCGGCGGCGGCGGTTTTGGCCAGCAGGGCGCTCCCAACGATGCGCCCGGCGGCTACGGCCAGAACGAGGGCGTCTACGGGCAGGGCCGCCGGTCCGCCCCCGACCCCGCCCCCGGGTTCGGCGCGGCCTACAACGACGACGAGTTCAGCGACACCGGGAGCCGCCGCGGCATGCCGCAGCAGCCCCCGATGCAGCAGCCGCCCATGCAGGGCGGCCACCAGGGCCCGCCGTCCGGCGCGATGCCCCGGGCCGACCGCTACGGCCAGCCCGAACCCGAGCCGATGCCGCCCGCGGCACCGACCCAGGCGATCCCGCAGAACCTCGTGAACGGCATGGGCCAGAACCCGATGGGCCGCCCCGAGCCGCAGCAGGCCGACCCGTACGGCGCCGCCCCGCGCGGCCGCGACTACGGGCAGCCGCAGGGCGGTTTCGGCCAGCCCGAGGACACCGGCTACGGCCGCCGCGCGGCCGCACCGAGCCCGCCCATGCAGCAGCAGGGCTTCGACCGCGGCCCGCAGCACGAGCCGACGGGCGGCTTCGGCGGCCCCGCCGGACCGCCTCCGGGCCCCGCCGACGGCGGATTCGTGCCGCCCGCGCCGCCGCCGGTCGACCCGAGCGGGTTCGGCCAGCAGCAGGGCGCCCCGCGCGGCGCCGCCACGCCGCCGGACTTCGGCCGCCGCAACCCGTACGAGGGCCGCGGCGCGTTCGAGGCCCCCGGCCGCCACGGCCGCGAGGAGATGACGACCGAGATGCGGGCGTCCGACTCCCCGTTCACCCCGGACGACGTGCAGCGCCTCGAGCAGATGCGCCGGGCCTTCCAGCCGCGCCGCTTCGGCTCCGGCTACGACCCCAGCCAGGTGGACCAGATGTTCGACGCGGTCTCCGCGGCGATGACCGGGCGCAACCCGGTCCCGCTTTCGGACCGCGAGCTCGACACGAGCCAGTTCTCCCTGGTCCAGGGCGGGTACTTCGAGGCCGAAGTGGACTCGGCGCTGCGCGAGGTGCGCGAGATGTTCGCCCGCCGCGGCATGATGCATTAAGACGAGCGAAAGGGGCGGGTCCGCGATGGCGGACCCGCCCCTTCGACGTTCGGTGCCGGAGCCGCACGGCTCCGGGCGGGGGCCTAGCGCAGGCCGGTCTTGCGCATCCAGGCGTCGGTGACGATGACGGCCAGGAGCACCACGACGGTGATGCCGATGAAGACGTCCTCGATCCAGCCCTGGTGGTTGCCGAACAGGTACGCCAGGTTGATGACGATGGCGACGCTCAGCGCGGTGTACAGGGCCTTGCGGCTGGTGGGCTTGCGCTGCGCGGGCGAGAGCACCTGCTCTTCTGCGGCCATGTGGCTTCCTCCGACCTATTCGTGGTTCAGGCACAGTCTCGCACGCCACAAGGACGAACGTCCCAGCCCCGCCGGAGCTGTGACTTGTAGAGTTGAGGCGTCGTCGTCCTCCTGTCCGGAAGGGTCACTGTGCGAATCACCGGTACTGGCCACGCCAGCATGTTCATCGAGACCGCCGCGGGGTCGATCCTGTGCGATCCCTGGGTGAACCCCGCCTACTTCGCCTCCTGGTTCCCCTTCCCCGACAACTCGCAGCTCGACTGGGACACGCTCGGCCAGGCCGACTACCTGTACGTCTCGCACCTGCACCGCGACCACTTCGACGAGGAGAACCTCTCGGAGCACATCAGCAAGGACACGACGGTCCTGCTGCCCGAGTACCCGACCTCCGAGCTCGAGAACGAGCTGCGGGCCCTGGGCTTCCACAAGTTCATCAAGACCGTCTCCGAGGAGATCGTGGAGCTCCCCGGCGGCGTCAAGGTCATGATCCAGGCGCTCACGAGCCCCACGGACGGCCCGATCGGCGACTCGTCGCTGTGGGTCGAGGACGCCGACGGCACCCGCATGCTCAACCAGAACGACGCGCGCCCCACGGACATGAGCGTGTTCCTGCAGCACGGCAAGATCCACGCCCACCTGCTGCAGTTCTCGGGCGCGATCTGGTTCCCGATGGTCTACGAGCTGCCCGACAACGCCAAGCGCGCCTTCGGGAAGCAGAAGCGCGAGCGCGGCTTCGACCGCTCGCTGCGCTACATCGACGACGTTATGGGCGACTGGGTCTTCCCGATCGCGGGCCCGCCCTGCTTCCTCGACGACTCGCTGTACCAGTTCAACGACGTGTTCGGCGACGAGGGCAACATCTTCCCCGACCAGATGGCCTATGTGGACTGGCTGGAGGAGCAGGGGCGCAAGCAGAACATCATCCTGCTGCCCGGTTCCGTGGCCGAGGTCAGCGCCGACGGCTCGGCTTCCGTGGTGCACCCCGTCGAGGACCTGCGGGAGTGGTTCGACAACAAGAAGCAGCACCTCGACGAGTACAAGGAGCGGATGCAGCCGCGCCTCGAAGCGGAGAAGGCCTCCTGGTCCCACCCGGAGATCGACGTCCTCGAGACCCTGCGCGAGCGCATCGAGCCGCTGATGGTCTCGGCCGAGCACATCGCCACCGGCATCGGCGGCCCCGTCCGCTTCGACCTCACCGCACCGGACTCGGACCAGGTGGTCGAATCGATCGTGTTCGACTTCCTCGAGCGCAAGATCTACCCCGACGACGGCGCGAAGGTCCGCTACCGCTTCCGCACCGAGCGGCGCCTCATCGAGCACCTGCTGCACATCCGCGAGGTCGACTGGGTCAACTCGCTGTTCCTCTCGTGCCGCTTCACGGCCGCGCGCATCGGCCAGTACAACGAGTACGTGTACGCGTTCTTCAAGTGCCTCTCCGAGGAGCGCCTGCAGTACGCCGAGGGCTGGTACGCCGAGCAGCGCCCCGACGACGAGGACATCACGGTGCAGGGCTGGCAGTTCCAGCGCCGCTGCCCGCACCTCAAGGCCGACCTGTCGGTGTTCGGCAAGGTCGAGGACGGGGTCCTGACCTGCCAGATGCACGGCTGGAAGTGGAACCTCAAGTCCGGCAAGTGCATGACGAGCGTCGGGCACGACATCCGAAGCGCTCGCGCTGAGGATGAGTGAGCAGAGCCGTTCCTGCCCTGCCGAAGGGGCCGTCTCCTAATCGATCGGAGAGGCCCGGACCGCAAGGGTCCGGGCCTTTCGCGTCTCAGCCGTCGATGCCGAAGTCGCGCATCATGGCCATGATCTGGGTCTTGTAGAACTCGTCGATGTTGTCCCGCACGGGCAGGTTCCCGAAGGCCTCCATGACGACCAGGCCGAAGACCCGCACCCAGGCCGAGGTGAACGTGAACACCCACGAGAGCGGGATCGGCTCGCCGACGATGAACCCGGCGCACTTCTCGGTGAGCTCGGCCTTGAGCTCGTCGGAGATGTCGGGCAGTTCAAGGGGCCCGGCGGCCTGGATCGCGCCGCTCTCGGTGAGGCGGTAGAACGCCGCCATCTCGCGCCCGCACAGCTGCGAGTGCTCCATGGACTTCTGGAGCACCGGGTCGGCCACCTCCAGGACCCCGTTCTCGATGCGGCCGCCGACGGACATGGCGTTGTGGTCCTCGGGGAAGGAGATCATGAGCTCGAACTCGCGGCGGTTGCCCACCGCCCAGTCGCGGAAGGCCCACACCCAGGCCTTCATCCGTTCGAGGTGGGCCTCTGGCGGCGATGCGTCCATCGCCTTGCGGGTTTCGGCGATAAGTTCGTCGTAGAGGTCGCAGCACAGCTCCATCAGGAGCGCGTCGAGGCTGTCGAAGTAGCGGTAGAGCGCTGCAGCCGTGACGCCGACGTCCCGGGCGATGGCCCGCAGGGAGATGCCGCTGGGGCCGTGCTGGAGCAGTTGGCTCCTGGCGCTCGCCTTGATCTCGGCGATCGTCTCGGCGCGCATCCGTTCGCGACGGGACGGGCTTCCCGCGGTGTTCGAAGTCACTGCTCTCCTCAGGCTACAACTTAGTTAACGGTGTTGACTCGACTATGGGCGTTTATTAAAGTGAACACCGTTAGCTAACTAATCAACGCTCACCATCCTACCGCCGGACGCCCCTCGTGCACCAGCGGTCAATGCCTCACCTTTTTGGAGAAGCACATGTACTCCCTGCTAGGCAGAGCGGTCATCAAGGCCCGCTGGTTCGTAGTCGCCGGGATCGCGGCCGTGTTCGCGATCGGCGCGACCTGGGGTCTCGGCGTGTTCGACGAGTTCACCGACGGAGGATACGTCTCCCAGGACTCCCGGTCCGTCACCGACGCCGAGGCGATCGAGGAGGAGTTCGGCTCCACCGGCGCCGACGTGGTGGTCCTGTACGAGTCCGACGCGCTCACCGTGGACGACCCGGCCTTCGCCGAAGCCGTCCAGGGAGCCGTCGCCGACATCGACGCGATCGCCGAGGTCGAGAGCGTCACCTCCTACTACGACACGCAGCTGCCCGCGTTCGTCTCCGAGGACGGGCACGCGACCTACGCGGCCGTCTCGCTCGCGGGCGCCTCCGACGAGGCGCTGGCCGAGGTCTACGAGACGATCGAGGACGATCTGCGGGACGCGGGGGACACCGGCGACCTCACGGTCTCGCTCGGCGGCGGAGCCGCGATCTTCGCCGACCTCAACGAGCAGGTGCAGCACGACCTGGAGATCGCCGAGATGATCTCGATGCCGCTCCTGCTGCTCATCATGATCGTGGTCTTCGGCGCCCTCGTGGCCGCCTCGCTGCCGCTGCTCATCGGCGGCATGTCGATCCTCGGCGGCTTCGCGATCACCCGCGTCATCACCGAGTTCACCGACGTCTCGGTCTTCGCGGCCAACGTCATCACCATCATCGGCCTCGGCATGTCGATCGACTACTCGCTCTTCGTCCTGCGCCGGTTCCGTGAAGAGCTCGCCGCCGGGCGCGACAAGCGCAGCGCCGTCCTGAACACCGTCGCGACCGCCGGGCGCACCGTCATGGTCTCGGGCGTCATCATCGTCCTGTCGATGGGCGGCCTGCTCCTGGTCGAGGTGCCGTTCCTGCACGGCATCGCGTACGGCGTCATGTCGGCCGTCGGCGTCGCGATGCTCTCGGCGCTGGTGGCCCTGCCCGCGCTCCTGTACCTGCTCGGCCACCGCGTCGACAACGGCCGGCTGCCTTGGCGCAAGCACAAGGAGCCCAAGACCGACACCGGGTTCTGGCACGGCCTCGCGGCCGGCGTGATGCGCCGCCCGGTGCTGGTGCTGCTGCCGGTCCTGGCGTTCATGGCGCTGCTCGCCAGCCCGATCCTGGGCGTCCAGTTCGGCGGCGTCGACGAGCGCGACATGCCGAAGGACGCCGAGTCCCGCGTCGTCACCGAGACGATCGCCGCCGACTTCCCGGGCGGGGACGAGGAACGGTTCCAGGTCATGGTCACCGGTGGCCAAGAAGCGGCCGCCGAAGCCACTGAGGCACTGCTGGACCTCGACAACGTCGACGACGTCGTGCCCGCCGCCCAGCCGACCTCCGACGCGTTCCTGTTCGACGTCCTCTACGACCTCGACCCGTTCAGCGCCGATGCCCGCGCCCTCATCGAGGACGCCCGCGCCATCGACGTGGAGGGCGCCGACCTGTACGTGACCGGCGGCGCCTCCGACCGGGTCGACATGCTCGACGCGATCGGCGACGGCCTGCCCTACATGCTCGGGTACATCGTCATCGTCACCATGATCGTGCTCTTCCTGGCCTTCGGCTCGATCGTGCTGCCGGTCAAGGCCGTCCTGATGAACGCCGTGTCGCTCGGTGCGGCCCTGGGCATCGTGGTGTGGATCTTCCAGGAGGGCCACCTGTCCGGCCCGTTGGGCTTCACGCCCTCGGGCTTCATCGACCCGTCGAACCTGCTGCTCATGATCGCGCTGCTCTTCGCCCTCGCCACCGACTACGAGGTCTTCCTGCTCTCGCGGGTGCGCGAGGAGTGGGACAAGGGCGCGGACAACCGCACGGCGGTGCTGCGCGGCATGCAGTCCACCGGCTCGATCATCACCGCCGCGGCGCTGATCCTCATCGTGGTGGTGGGCGCGTTCGCCTTCAGCGGCATCACGTTCATGAAGATGATCGGCCTGGGCATGGCGATCGCGATCTTCCTGGACGCGACCGTGGTGCGGATGCTGCTCGTGCCCGCCACGATGCGCCTGCTGGGCCGCGCCAACTGGTGGGTCCCGGGTCCGCTCGGCAAGCTGTACTCCAAGTACGGCATCAAGGAGAGCGACGACTCGGTTGCCCCCGTTGAGAAGCGGCCGCACGCGCACGTCTGATTCCGAACCATCCACTAGGGAACCCACGGCCCGTCCGGCTTTCGCCGGGCGGGCCGACTTCTGTTGCAGGAGTTGCGAAAGTACTTTACGGGAACGTTCCCACTCCGCGGCCTGAAAGATATCCAGGAATTTAAGTTGAAGCATTGACAAGAGGCAAGCGGTTGCATAGCCTGATGTGATCTAGGAGCCAACCCCCTCCGAAAGGTCCCAAAACCTTATGACCGACAACGATGTCGCTGTGGTGCGCCCGAAGCAGCGCAGCTCGGGAGCACCCCCCGGGCCCGCCGTTTCCGCACCCCCGCCGAGCCCCGAACGGGCCCGCCGGAGGACCGGCACGTCCATCCGCTCCCGCGAGCGGTGGGCCGCGCTGGGATTCCTCTCGCCCTGGCTGATCGGCCTCCTGGCCATCACCATCGGGCCCATGATCGCCTCGTTCTACCTCTCGTTCACCGACTACAGCCTCGGCTACGGCGAATGGGTCGGCGGTGAGAACTACGCGCGCATGCTCGACGACCCGCGCCTGGCCAACGCCATCAAGGTCACCGCCGTCTACACCTTCGTGTCGGTGCCCCTCCAGCTCGCCGCCGCGCTCCTCCTCGCGATCGTCCTCGACCGCGGCCTTCGCGGCATGGCGTTCTACCGCTCGATCTTCTACCTGCCCTCGCTGCTCGGCGGCTCCGTCGCCATCGCGATCATGTGGCGCCAGGTCTTCGGCACCGAAGGCCTCGTCAACCAGGTCCTCGCCATCTTCGGCATCCAGGGCGAAGGCTGGGTCTCCCACCCCGACTACGCCCTCGGCACCCTGATCATCCTGCACGTGTGGACCTTCGGCTCACCGATGATCATCTTCCTCGCGGGCCTGCGGCAGATCCCGACCATGTACTACGAGGCCGCCAAGATCGACGGCGCCGGCGTCCTGCAGCGGTTCAAGAGCGTCACCCTGCCGCTCCTGACCCCCATCATCTTCTTCAACCTCATCCTGCAGATCATCAACTCGTTCCAGTCCTTCACGCAGGCGTTCATCATCTCCAGCGGCAAGGGCGGCCCGGCCGACTCCACGATGTTCCTCACGCTGTACCTCTACGACCAGGGCTTCACCCAGTTCGACATGGGGTACGCCTCGGCCATCGCCTGGCTCCTGCTGGCCATCATCGCGATCTTCACCGCGCTCAACTTCCTGATGTCGAAATTCTGGGTGTTCTATGGCGACAATGACTGAGACTCCGACCCCCGCGCCGCCCCGGCCGCGCGCCAAGCAGGGCACCGCCACCGTCGGGCTCAAGCGCTTCGTCTTCCACCTGGTGCTCATCGCCGCCTCGATGGTCATGATCTACCCGCTGCTGTGGATGCTCTCGGCCAGCCTCAAGCCGCTCGACGAGATCTTCGCCGACCCCGGTCTGATACCCACGACCTGGGAGTGGGGCAACTACGCCGAGGGCTGGACCACCCTGTCGAGTCCGTTCGAGAAGTACATCTGGAACTCCACGCTCATCGTCGCCGGATCGATCCTCGGCAACCTGGTGTCCTGCTCCATGGCCGCCTACGCCTTCGCGCGGCTGCGGTTCCCCATGCGCGGCATGCTCTTCGCGATCATGCTCGGCACCATCATGCTGCCGATCCACGTGGTGATCATCCCGCAGTACATCCTGTTCAACAACCTCGGCTGGGTCGACACCTTCTGGCCCCTCATCGTGCCGAAGCTCCTGGCGACCGACGCGTTCTTCGTCTTCCTCATGGTCCAGTTCATCCGCGGCCTCCCCAAGGAACTCGACGAGGCCGCCGCGATCGACGGCTGCGGCTACTGGGGCACCTACTTCCGCGTCATCATGCCCCTGTGCATGCCCGCGCTGGCCACCACCGCGATCTTCACGTTCATCTGGACCTGGAACGACTTCTACTCGCAGCTGATCTACCTGAACGACCCCGACCTCCACACCGTGCCGCTCGCTCTGCGGATGTTCATGGACTCGACGGGCACCACCAACTGGGGTGCGCTCTTCGCGATGTCTATTGTGGCTCTTGGCCCGATCTTCGGGTTCTTCCTCGCCGGCCAGCGCTACCTCGTCCGGGGTATCGCCACCACCGGCATCAAGTAAACCGGCAACCAACCCTCACAAAGTCCTGAAAGGACACTGACGATGAAGTCAACCAACCCCTCGGGCGTGTCTCGGAGAACGCTCGCCAAGGCCGGGATCTTCGGCGCCGCCACCGCACCCCTCCTCGCGGCCTGCGGCAACGGCGGCGGCGGAGCCGAAAAGGGCGACGGCGAACTGGACTTCTGGTGGTGGGGCTCCGACCCCCGCCACGAGTACACCCAGAAGATCGTCGACGCCTTCCTCGCCAAGAACGACGGCATCACGATCAAGCCCAGCCCCAACGAGTTCGACTCCTACTGGGACGCCCTCAACGTCGCGGTCTCGGGCAACAACGCGCCGGACGTCCTCCAGCAGGACGAGCGCTACCTGCGCGATTACGCCGACAAGAACGCCCTCCTGGCGATCGAGGACCTCGACATCGACACGTCGAAGATCGACGCGGGGACGCTCGCCACCGGCCAGTTCGACGGCAAGACCTACGGCATCCCCACCGGCGTCAACGCGCTGGCGCTCCTCGTCAACCCGGCCCTCGTCGCGGAGGCGGGCGTCGCCATGCCCGACGACAAGACGTGGACCTGGGCCGACTTCATGCAGTTCACCACCGACATCTCCGCGTCGGGCAAGGCGATCGGCAACTCGGCCATCACGTTCCCGAACGAGTCGCTGTTCAACGTCTTCGCCCGCCAGCGCGGCGAGTCGCTCTACACCGACGACGGCAAGCTCGGCTTCACCGAGCCGACCATGAACGCCTGGTGGCAGATGGTCCTCGACATGCGCGACTCCGGGGCCATCCCGGACGCCAGCTCGATCGTCGAGTCGTTCGCGGCGGGCCAGGACCAGGCCCCGCTCGCGACCGGCGCCGGCGCCACCGAGTTCTACTGGACGAACCAGATCGGCGCGCTCCAGAAGGTGCTTGGCTCCGACCTGGTGCTGCTGCGCGTCCCCGGCGAGTCCGAGGGCACCCAGCCGGGCCTGTACCTGAAGTCGGCCATGTACTGGTCGGTCTCGCGCACGGTCTCCGACAAGGCGGCCGCGAGCAAGCTCGTGGACTTCCTGCTCAACAGCGACGAGTCGCTCGACCTCATGCTCGGCGACCGGGGCCTGCCCTCGAACACCGCGCAGCGCGAGCGCATCCTGCCGATGCTCCCGCCGGACCAGAAGCTCGGCGCCGACTACATCGCCGCGCTCACCCCGGACCTGGGCGAGGGCCCGGTCGTGCCGCCGATCGGCTCGGGCACCGCCGCCGACATCATGGTCGGCGTGTTCGAGACGCTGATCTTCGACGACACCTCGGTGGAGGACTCCACCAAGGCGTTCATGGAGCAGCTGAGCGCGGAAATCGGCGCCTAGAGTGAGTTGACAGTCACTCTGAGCGAGTTACAATAAAGGTCGAAGGGCGAACCCGCAAGAGTCCGCCCTTCCTCCTTGCCCGGAGTCTCCCGCGGAGCGGCCGGGGCGAAAAGCGACACCCTGTGACAACCCGTCCGTGACGGAAGTCGATTGTCGCCCGCCCCGACCGCTCCGTATCATTGGTAGGATGACCAGCCAGTTCGTGCTCACGCTCTCGTGCCCCGACCGCCTCGGCATCGTGTACGCCGTCTCGGGTTTCCTCACCCGCCGCGACGCCAACATCGAGGACTCCCAGCAGTTCTCCGAGCACGCGTCGGGACGCTTCTTCATGCGCGTCGAGTTCAACACCGCGTCGCAGCGCGACGAGCTGGCCGTGGGCTTCGCCGACATCGCCCGCGAGTTCGACATGGACTGGCAGCTCCACGACCGCGCCGTCAAGCGCCGCGTCCTCATCATGGCCTCCAAGCAGGGCCACTGCCTCAACGACCTGCTCTACCGCTTCCGCATCGGCGCCCTCCACGGCGAAGCGGCCGCCGTCGTCTCCAACCACCCCGACTGGGCCGACCTCGCCGCCTCCTCGGGCGTGCCCTTCCACTACCTGCCCGTAGGCCCCGCGGGCAAGGCCGCGCAGGAGCAGCAGATCCTCGACCTCATCGAGGAAGAGCGCATCGACACCGTCGTGCTCGCCCGCTACATGCAGATCCTCTCCTCCGACTTCTGCGCGAAGCTCCCGGGCAAGATCCTCAACATCCACCACTCGTTCCTGCCGAGCTTCAAGGGCGCCAAGCCCTACCACCAGGCCCACGCCCGCGGCGTCAAGCTCATCGGCGCGACCTGCCACTACGTCACCGCCGACCTCGACGAAGGCCCCATCATCGACCAGGAGGTCGCCCGCGTCGACCACGCCCACAGCCCCGACGAGCTGGTGGCCGCCGGACGCGACCTCGAATCGACCTGCCTCGCCCGCGGCCTGGCCGCCCACCTGGACGACCGCGTCATCATCAACGGCACCAAGACCGTCGTATTCCGGTAGCGCATAATGGCGCGCGTGACTGACCAACGCGAGATCGTGCTCCTGGGGTCCACGGGCTCCATCGGCACGCAGGCCATCGACATCGTCCGCGCCAACCGCGACCG
The DNA here is from genome assembly GCF_055586545.1 of Glycomyces sp. NPDC050141. Taxonomy (NCBI): domain Bacteria; kingdom Bacillati; phylum Actinomycetota; class Actinomycetes; order Glycomycetales; family Glycomycetaceae; genus Glycomyces; species Glycomyces sp. NPDC050141. The sequence continues at coordinate 146,618 of NZ_JBVJHZ010000003.1, forward strand.
CTTCCGCGTCGTCGGCATCGGCGCCGGCGGCGCCAACCCGGCCCTCCTGGCAGAGCAGGCCATCGAACTGGAAGTCGACGTCGTCGCGGTCGCCGACGCCACCGCGCTCGAAGCCGTCCAACTGCGCCTGTTCGCGGCCGCGACCAAGCAGGGCTGGACTTCGGGCGACGCCCGCATGCCGAAGCTCATCGCGGGCCGCGGCGCCATGACCGAACTCGCCACCTGGCCCTGCGACACCGTCCTGAACGGCATCAACGGCTCCATCGGGCTCGAACCGACCCTCGCCGCGCTCAAAGCGGGACGCCAAGTGGCCCTTGCCAACAAGGAGTCCCTCGTCGCGGGCGGCCCGCTCGTGCAGGAGGTCGCCAAGCCCGGCCAGCTCGTACCGGTCGACTCCGAGCATTCCGCGCTGGCCCAGTGCCTGCGCTCGGGTTCGATGGAGCGCGTCGCGAAGCTCGTGCTCACCGCCTCCGGCGGCCCGTTCCGCGGCAGGACCCGCGCCGAGCTCGCCGAGGTCACCGTCGACCAGGCGCTCGCGCACCCGACCTGGGCCATGGGCCCGGTCGTCACGATCAACTCCGCGACCATGGTCAACAAGGCCCTCGAAGTGATCGAGGCGCACGAGCTCTTCGGCGTCCCCTACGACGACATCCAGGTGGTCGTGCACCCGCAGTCGGTGATCCACTCGATGGTCGAGTTCACCGACGGCTCGACGATCGCCCAGGCCTCCCCGCCCGACATGCGCCTGCCGATCGGCCACGCGCTCGCCTGGCCCGACCGCCTGCCCGGTGCCGCGAAGCCCGTCGACTGGAGCAAGGCCGCCGACTGGCACTTCGAGCCGCTCGACGAGACGGCCTTCCCGGCCGTCGGCCTCGCCAAGGACGCCGGCCGCGCCGGCGGCCTCATGCCCGCTGTCTACAACGCCGCCAACGAGGAAGCCGTCTCGGCCTTCCGCGACGGGCGGCTCCCGTTCCTCGGCATCGTCGACACCGTCGAAGCCGTCCTCGCCGCCGCACCGAAGTTCGAGCGACCTTCCAGTGTCGCAGACGTACTCGAAGCGGAGAAGTGGGCGCGCGCGTGCGCCCGACGGCTAGTGTTGGACGCGTCCGAGCGTTAGAAGGAGACCGACTTGCTGGCCTACATCACCGGGATCGTCCTGTTCGCGTTGGCGATCCTCATCTCCGTGAGCCTGCACGAATTCGGCCACATGCTCACCGCCAAGGGCTTCGGCATGAAGGTCACCCGCTACTTCGTGGGCTTCGGCCCCACCCTGTGGTCGTTCCGCAAGGGCGAGACGGAGTACGGCGTCAAGGGCATCCCGCTCGGCGGCTTCGTCAAGATCGTCGGGATGACCCCGCTCGAAGAGGACGAGGAAGAACTCGACGAGGCGGACAAGAAGCGGGTCTTCTGGCGAAAGCCCCTGTGGCAGCGCACGATCGTGCTCGCCGCCGGTTCGGTCACGCACTTCATCATCGGCTTCGTGGCCCTCTGGATTCTGGTCTCCTTCGCCGGCGTCGTGGCCAACCCGGCCTACGCCGAGCAGGTCACCGCCTCCGAGGAGAACGCCCGCGTCTCGGTCGCCCCGTGCGTCGAGGCGACCGACAGCGCCGCCCCCGCCGGGGACTGCGCCGAAGGCCAGATCGAGGGCCCGGCCTACGCCGCCGGGATCGAGGACGGCGACGAGATCACCTCCGTCAACGGCACCGCCGTCACCGACTGGGAGTCGCTGGTCGCCACGGTCACTGAGCTGACCCCGGACGAGCCGGTCGCAGTCACCGTGGACAGCGACGGCACCGAGAGGACCGTCGAGGTCACCCCGTACGCCGCCACCGCCGAGACTGAAGACGGCAAGACCACCACGGTCGCTCGCCTCGGCGTCTTCGTGTACACCGACCCGGCGATCGCGCCGACTGTCGCTGTCGGCCCCATCGACGGCATCGGCGAGACCCTGACCACCACCGGCGACATGTTCAAGGAGACGTTCATCGCCTTGGGCCAGCTGCCCTCGAAGATCCCGCCGCTGTGGGACGCGATCATGGGCGAAGAGCGCAGCGCCGACTCGCCCGTCTCGGTCGTGGGCGCCTCGCGCCTGGGCGGCGAGATGGTCCAGTACGACCAGTGGGCGATGTTCTTCATGCTCCTGGTGGTCCTCAACTACTTCATCGGCATCTTCAACCTGCTGCCGCTCCTGCCGATGGACGGCGGGCACATCGCCATCGCCTGGTTCGAGAAGGCCCGCTCGTGGGTCGCGGCAAAGCGAGGAAAGGTCGATCCGGGGCGTGTCGACTACATGAAACTCATGCCGCTGACCTACGCTGTGATCGTCCTCCTGGGCGGCTTCATGCTGCTGACGATCACGGCTGACATCGTCAACCCGATCACTATCTTCAACTAACCCGCGAATCAAGGTGGAAACTAGCCACATGACCGCAGTGAACCTCGGTATCCCCACCAAGCGCCACGACCACGACATCGAGCCGCTCGCCCCGCGCCGCAAGACGCGCCAGCTCAACGTCGGCGGCGTGCTCGTGGGCGGCGGCGCGCCCATCAGCGTCCAGTCGATGACCACCACCCGGACCTCGGACATCGGCGCGACGCTGCAGCAGATCGCCGAGCTCACCGCCACCGGCTGCAACATCGTGCGCGTCGCGTGTCCCACCCAGGACGACGCCGACGCGCTCAAGATCATCGCGAAGCAGTCGCAGATCCCGGTCATCGCCGACATCCACTTCCAGCCGAAGTACGTGTTCGCCGCGATCGACGCCGGGTGCGCCGCCGTGCGCGTCAACCCCGGCAACATCAAGCAGTTCGACGACCGCGTCGGGGAGATCGCCAAGGCCGCCAAGGACGCCGGGACGCCGATCCGCATCGGCGTGAACGCCGGTTCGCTCGACAAGCGCCTGCTCAAGAAGTACGGCAAGGCCACCCCGGAAGCGCTGGTCGAGTCCGCGCTGTGGGAGGCCTCGCTGTTCGAGGAGCACGACTTCCGCGACATCAAGATCTCGGTCAAGCACAACGACCCGGTCGTCATGATCAAGGCCTACCGACTCCTGTCGCAGCAGTGCGAGTACCCGCTGCACCTGGGCGTCACCGAGGCCGGGCCCGCCTTCCAGGGCACGATCAAGTCGGCCGCCGCGTTCGGCGCGCTGCTCGCCGAGGGCATCGGCGACACCATCCGCGTCTCCCTCTCGGCTCCTCCCGTGGAGGAGGTCAAGGTCGGCAACCAGATCCTGGAGTCGATGGGCCTGAAGGAACGCGGCCTGGAGATCGTCTCGTGTCCGTCGTGCGGCCGCGCCCAGGTGGACGTGTACACGCTCGCTGAGCAGGTCACGGCCGGACTCGAGGGCCTGCCCGTGCCGCTGCGCGTGGCCGTGATGGGCTGCGTCGTGAACGGCCCCGGCGAGGCCCGCGAAGCCGACCTCGGTGTGGCCAGCGGTAACGGCAAGGGCCAGATCTTCGTCAAGGGCGAGGTCATCCGCACCGTGCCGGAGTCGCAGATCGTGGAGACGCTCATCGAAGAGGCCATCAAGCTGGCCGAGGCCATGGGCGCCGACCTTCCCGACGAGCTCAAAGACCTCGCCGGTCCGGTCGTCTCGGTCCACTAGCGGAACTGTCGGATCGCTGACTCCGCGGTCGGCGATCCTTCTCTACGCTGGTGTATAGCGCCTGCTGAGGCCGTCCTCGAATCCGACATTGCGCTCATCTTGTGCGAAATTCCACAAAGATGACTCCAGGGGATTCCGCCGAAGCGCCGTCCGGTGCCGCGCATAATGACTTCCGTGCGTGTCATACGCAGCCCGCAGGCTGCGTCCGCGAAAGGGGAGCGACCGGCATGGGGAAGTTCGAGCGACAGATTTCCGAGGGCGTCACCAAGTACTACTGGTACCCCGGCGAGAAGATCGACTGGATCAGGGGCGCTCTGACCGTCCTCGGCGGCGGCCTCCTGTTCTTCCTGATCTACGTGGTCACCAAGAACAGCCTCCTCGCCGCGGTCATCGCGGGCACCGCCGTCCAAGCGGTCGTCGGCGCCTACCTGGGCCGCCGCGACGCCGCGGGCCTCTCGGAGTTCCACGACCCCGCGACCGAGCGCCGCGAAGCGGTCGTCGACGGCACCCGCGCCGCCTGGCGCGGCACGCTGCAGGGCCTGCTGTGCGCCGGTTCGGCGATGCTCGTGCTCAACATGCCGCACTCGGGGTTCCTCGCCGACTGGGTGCTGCCGTTCGTCCCCTCGATCATCGGCGCGCTCGCCCACTCGGGCGGGATGCTCTGGGAGCGGCTGGCCCAAGAGGTCAGCACCGCCGACATGGAAGCGGCCGCCGAGGCCGACGTGGAGGAGCCCACCAAGGAGCTCGAAGCCGCGTAACCGCTTTGCCAAGGCCCGCAGCCGGATCGGCTGCGGGCTTTCGCGCGCGCGGGGGAGGGGCGTGGTGAGCCGACGCGGGGCGACTGCACGCCGCCCGGGTTGGACAGGCGGGGCGCTCGACCACCGGAGGTGTCGTACACCGCGCGCCCGGCCGGAGCCGGGCCGCGGAACTCCGGAGGGAGCCGCGCCCCGCGCCGGCTCGGTAGGAAAAGCCTCGCGGGGTCCCGGACAGTCCCGCTCCGAACTGGTCGGACACGGGCGCGCCGGTGCTCCCAGAATGCTGCCTGGCGCCCGCGAACGCAAGAGGTTTTCGCACGCGGCGGGCCGATTTCTGGGCGTCGTCTCCGTAACGGACCACTACCGTGGCGCCCGGCCGCGCCCGCCGCCCAAGTTAGGCTTGGCGGATGGAAACCCGTCCCGCGCTGCGCCCAGGCAGGCAGAGTCCCCGCAGGAGCGTCCCCGACGCCATCGAACGCCCCGAGTACGTCGGCAAGCCCGCGCCCTCCCCGTTCACCGGTTCGGAAGTGAAGGACGCCGAGACGGTCGAGCGGATGCGCGTCGCCGGGCGCATCGCCGCCGACGCCCTCGAGACCGTAGGCAAGGCCGTCGCGCCCGGCATCACCACCGACGAGCTCGACCGGATCGTCCACGAGTACCTGTGCGACCTCGGCGCCTACCCTTCGACGCTCGGCTACCGCGAGTACCCGAAGTCCTGCTGCACCTCGCTGAACGAGGTCATCTGCCACGGCATCCCCGACTCCACGGTGGTGCAGGACGGCGACATCGTCAACATCGACATCACCGCGTTCATCGGCGGCGTGCACGGCGACTGCAACGCCACCTTCCTCGCGGGGGACGTCTCGCAGGAGGCCCGCGACCTCGTCGAGCGCACCTGGACGGCTACGTGGCGCGGCATCAAGGCCGTCAAGCCCGGCCGCCAGCTCAACGTCGTCGGCAAGGTCATCGAGGCCTACGCCAACCGCTTCGGCTACGGCGTGGTCCGCCAGTTCACCGGCCACGGCATCGGCACCGCGTTCCACTCCGGACTCTATGTGCCGCACTACGACAACCCCGACCTCGACGTCGAGATCGAGGCCGGCATGACCTTCACGATCGAGCCGATGATCAACCTCGGCACCGCCGCGCACGAGATGTGGGACGACGGCTGGACCGCCGTCACCCGCGACCGCAAGTGGACCGCCCAGTTCGAGCACACGCTGCTCGTCACCGACGACGGCTTCGAGATCCTCACGATGCCCACCAGCGGCATCCCGGCGGGCACCCCCGAGCACAAACGCTGAGTGGCAGCAGGTTTCTACCCTGAGCGGGGCGGCGCCGGTCAGTGAGATGCCGATGTCTCCGAGGGGTTGAGCCGGTGCCGCCTCCGACAGACAACCCAAGGGCCCCAGTCTTGGCGAAGCTTGCGAGCCATAAATTGGCGCAGGATTCGCTCTGGGGCCCTTCGGTTTCCTTGGAGTGTTACGTCAAGCGCCGCTCGCTGGGCAGCCTCGCCTTCGTGAAGACGAGCGCCCCGACCGCGGCGAGGACCGGCACGGCCACCAGCATGATCGCGAAGCTCACCCACGGCAGCTCCCACCCGTACAGGGTCTGGAACGGGTACTGGTTCGTCAGCGGCCGGTTGAGCGCCGCGCGGATGAGCGCGTACCCGATCAGACCCGCGAACGTGCCCATGATCGTGCCGAACATGGCGATCATGACCGTCTGCCACATCGCGAACCGCTTGCGCAGGCCCGGTTCGGCACCGACCGCCCCGAGTGTCGTCATGTCCTTCTTCTGCTCGGCGATGATGAGCCCGGTGGACACCGCCGTCGACCCGAGGGTGATCAGCGCGCACAGCCCGGCCACGACCAGCAGCATGTAGAGCGTGCCCCGGTCCGAGTAGTCGGCCACGTCGAAGTCGGCCGAGACCGCGTCGTCCGCCAGCTCGACGCGCATGTCGGCCGCGATCGTCTCGCGCAGCGGCCCGTCGATCGGGGTGGACGTCTGGATCAGGTAGCGCTGGCTCCAGGTCGACATGGTCTCCATGCCCGCCAGCTCGGCCGCGGCCGGACTGAACAGGACCCTGGTGTAGCCCAAGGCGTCCTTGTCGACCGCCATGGCGGGAATTTCGACCTCGAAGGTCAGGGGCTCCTTCTCGGGACCCTCCTCGACCATCTCGGTGAGCTGCAGCTCGAACACGACGGTGCCCGCATCGGTCACCGCCCACGGGTCCGAGACGAGGACGCCGCCGTCCTCCAGGACCGCCACGGCCTTGTCGAGTTCAGCGCCTTCGAGCCCGGTGTAGGTCGCGACGACCGCGGGATCGGTGGTCGAAGGTACGTCGTACAGGCCGTATCCGTAGGCGGCCCAGACCTCGTCGCAACGCGGGTCTTCACGGGCCTCTTCCACGGCCGCCGCGATCTGCTCCTCGGTCGGGGCCTCCGCCTCGGGCGCGAGCTCCCAGTAGGAGCAGACGTTCTCGTCGGGCCGGACCATCTGGACGTAGCAGTAGGAATCGGCGTCCGCCGGGAGCTCGTCCGGCCGACCGCAGTCCGCGGACTCGCCCACGGTCTGCACCGGGATCAGTTCGAGGTCGTCCAGGTGCGGCTCCAGCCGCTCCCGGGCCTCCGCAAGCCCGGTGTCCCACGCGGGCTCCGAGAGCGGCTCCCCGGTCTCGGGGTCGAAGTCGTCGCTCTGGTTGTAGAGGACCAGCGACGCAGTGCCTTCGGGCAGCACCCGCTCCTGGTCGTGCTCCTGGCGCACGTTGTCGGCGGCGACGGTCAGTGTGAACGCCATGCCGCCTGCGACGACGCCGAGGACGGCGGCGATCGCGGGGGCGGCCGAGCCGCGGTTGCGGCCCGCTTCGCGCAGCGCCATGCGCGGCGCGAGCGGCATCCACCGGCCGAGCCTCGCAGTGAGCGACAGCAGCGCAGGAGTGCAGGCCACCAAACCGAGTTGCAGCAGGACGATCGCGCCCGCCATGAGCGGCATGTTCCAGATCGAGATGCCCGCGAAGCCCGCGACGAGCCCGCCCGCCACCATGACCAGGCCGATGATGAGCCAGATCTTCGAGCTCTTGCGGCCCGGCGTGCGACCCATGAGGGCCGCGACCACGTTGATGCGCGAGGCGCTGATCGCGGCGGCGAGCGCCGAGAGCAGACCGGTGCCGACCGCGGCGAGCACGAGCACGCCCTGGAGCCACGGCAGCACCTGCAGGCCCGGGGTGCGGTACCCGACCAGCTGCTCCAGCAGCGGCCTCCCGACCGCGACCAGCCCGATGCCGAGGGCGGCGGCGGCGAACGCCGCGAGGAGCCCGAACAGGATGCCGCCCGCGAGCACGACCCTGCGGATCTGGGCGGGCGTCGCGCCGTTGGCGCTCATGAGCGCGAACTCGCGGGTGCGCCGCTTCGCGCTGATCGCGAACGCGGGCCCCGCCAGCAGGACGACCTCCATAATCACCGTCACCACGATGAGCGCGTAGATCGTGAACGTGAACTCGTCCATCGGGTCCGAGTAGGACGTGCCGTCAGGGGTCGTCGGCGGCACGTCGAACAGCGAGGAGGCCCAGACCGTCAGCCCGACCTCGTTGAGCCGCAGCGCGTCCTCGTGCGTGATCTCCTCAGGCGTGTCGACCAGCCAGCCCATGGTCGAGTCGGGGAAGAACGAGGCGACCGCGAACTTGTCGTTGATGCCCCAGGGAACCTCGATGATCCCGCTGACCTCGTGCTCCTCACCGGACAGACCGGCGACGAACGTGACCGTGTCGCCCACGCCCACATCCAGGTACGAGGCCGCGTCCTCGCTGAGGACCACCTCGTCGCGGATCGGCGCGCCCCCGTCGAGGTACGTGAACCCGGCGGCCTCGTAGTTCGGGTCCGTCAGGTCGTAGCCCAGGACGTCGATCTCGCCGATCCCGTTCGGGGTCTCGACCTCCGCCTGCTCCTCGCCGCCGTTCCAGAAGCCGTACGGGGTGATCCGGGAGCCGACGGGGAGGGCGTTCAGCACCTCCATGCCAGTGAGCCCGGTGGGCTCCTTGCCGTTGTCCCAGTCCGTGTCCCACCACGGGTACTGGTCGGTCCAGGTGTTCTGGACCAGCGGCTGGCCCGGATACGCCTCCTCGATGTACGCGTCGTTCCCGCCCACGTACTGGTCGAATCGCTCCTCGTCGCTCAGCGTCACCGTGTCGAACGCGCTGGCGCCGATGGCGACGCCCAGAAGCGGCAGGCCCAGGAGCGTGATCGACAGGGCCGACCGTCCCTTGTAGCGCCAGGCCTCGCGGCGCGCGATCCTGAAAGCGAGTCGTTGGCTCGCCACCAGTCGCCGCACGCTACGAACCCGCGCCTTCGAGCAGGCTGTCCGCCCCGGCCAGCGGCGCGGAGGAATCCACGATCCGCCCGTCCCGCAGGAACACCACCCGGTCGGCCCAGCCTGCGTGGCGGGCGTCGTGGGTGACGAGGAGTCCGGCGGCTCCGGCGTCGCAGCGGCGGCGCAGGAGTTTGAGGACTTCTTCGCCGGTGTGTGAGTCGAGGGCGCCGGTGGGTTCGTCGGCGAGGACGAGGCGCCGTTCGCCGATCAACGCGCGGGCGATAGCGACGCGCTGCGCTTGGCCGCCGGAGATCTCGTCGGGGAACCGGTCGGCCTGCTTGGTGTCGAGGCCGACCTCTTCGAGCGCGGCGAGCGCGAGCTTGCGGGCTTTGCCGGCGGAGAGGCCGTCGAGTTCGAGCGGCAGGGCGGCGTTCTCGGCGGCGGTGAGGCTGGGGACGAGGTTGTAGTCCTGGAAGACGTACCCGACGCTGCGGCGCCGGAGTGCGGCGAGTTTCTTCTTGTTGAGCGAGGCGAGGACGGTGCCTTCGACGAGGACTTCGCCTGATGTGGGGGCGTCGAGGCCTCCGGCGAGGTTGAGCAGGGTCGACTTGCCGGACCCGGAGGGGCCCATGATGGCGACGAGTTCACCGGCATTGATGTGGAGCTCGGCGTCGACGAGGGCGTGGACGAGGTTCTCGCCGGTGCCGTGGGTACGGCTCACGCCTTTCAAGTGCAGAACGGTCATGGGGGTACCGCGTTCTCTCTCAGATGGTTCGGGAACGGTCGAATTCAGGGTTCGCGTCGGCCGAGTCCGGCTCGCCGACTGCGAAAGGGAACGGCACGGGCAGCTCCGCGCGGGCCACGACGGCCTCGGTGTGGTCGAGCCAGCGGATCTCCGCCTCGGCCCGGAAGATCATCGACTCCAGCACCAGCTTCCAGGCCAGCTCCGCGTCGTCCTCGGCCGACTTGAGCCGCGTGTACTCCTGCAGCAGCCGCAGTGTCGCGGTCCGCTGCCGCTGGATGACGTCGGCGACGTCCACGCCCGGCGTGGTCACCGCCAGTGCCAGCTTGATCGTGAGCTCGTCGCGGGGCCGGTCGGCGGCCTGCACCGGGGACGCGAACCAGCCCGCCAGGTGGCGGCGGCCGGTGTCGGTGATCCGGTACGGGCGCTGGCCGGACTCGTTCTCCGGGAGGGCTTCGACGAGCGCGTCGCGTTCGAGCCGGTTGAGGGTGGTGTAGACCTGTCCGATGTTGAGCGGCCAGGTGTTCCCCGTGGCGCTCTCGAACGCGGCCCGCAGTTGGTAGCCGTAAGCGGGTCCCCGTTCGAGCAGCGCGAGGAGGCTGTGCTTGACACTCATGTGCACCTCGTATCGCTACTAGACCTCTCCACGTGGAGAGATACCGAGTATGGCATAGCTGGTATGCAGCTAGGGGATACGGGGTATGGAATTTTCGGCGAGTTCGGGTGAACGGGCTACTCGGGGCGGCCCGGCCAGGGGTCGGCGGCGGACTGGCCGACCGCGAGGCGCCAGCGCGCCAGCGTCACCGCGGCGTCGCCGTACATGCGCAGGCAGAGCTCGCGCTCGTGCGGCTCGGTCGTGACGACGCCCGCGCGCCAGGTGGTGGCGACGTTGGTCTCGATGGCGAGCAGTACCTCCTGCGCGGCGGCCGCGTCGGCGATCGGCTCGATGTCGTAGCCCGCCAGGGACGGGGCCGCTTCGAGGCCGTGCTCGTCGTAGAAGTCGAGCAGCGCGTCGCGACGGGAGCGGTGCTCGGCCTCGAGTTCCTCGGCGATCCAGCGCGGGTCGCCGTCGAGGTGGACGGTGGCGGCGCTGTAGGCGTAGATGGCCGCGTACTCGGCGGCGAGTCCGGTGTCGACGACGGTCATGCGAGCACCGCCGCGTGGGCGGCGCGGCAGGCCGCGATCTCCCCGAGCACTACGGCGTAGTCCGAGTCGGTGCTGAGGCAGGCCGCGCCGGCCTCTTCGCTTGCGGCCGTTTCGGCTTCGGCGAGCGCGGCGGTGTCGGCGGGGAGCTCCCCGATTGCTTCTGCGACCGTATTGGGCTTCAGGAGTCGCTCCAATGTGGCGGCGTGGGTGCGGTGGTCCTCGGCGAACTCGCCGAAGCCCAGGTCGTCGTTGGCCGCGGCGAGCGTGCGCGCGGTGCGGAGCGCGGCGGTGAGGTCCGCGTCTGAGGTGGTGATGTGCGCCGTCTCCCGGGTGCATCCGGCGGCCGTGATTACGGCCGCCCCGACCAGGAGTCCGCGTCGGGTCGTGAACACACACCCAGTTTCCCAGGCTGCCTTTCCATTCTGTCTCCGGGCGGTTAATCTCGGCCGAACAGGCTACGGAGGGGAAGTGCGCATGGGTGCTGAGCGGCAAGCAGAGGTCGAGGCGATCCTGGCTCCGGCCGTCGCGAAGGTCGGGTTCGATCTCGAAGGGCTGCAGGTGACCAAGGCCGGTCGGCGGCTGCTCGTCCGGGTCCTGGTCGACAAGGACGGCGGGATCAGTCTGGACGATGTGGCGGTTGTCTCGAAAGCCTGCTCGAAGGCCCTGGACGAGTCGGACTCCACGGGCGGACCCTTCGCGGACAGCGCATATACCCTGGAAGTGTCCTCGCCGGGCGTGGACCGTCCGCTGACCGAGCCGCGGCACTGGCGGCGTAATATTGGGCGCTTGGTAGCCGTGCACATCGGGGAGGAGCCCTTCACTGGGCGCGTCACGGCCGCCAGCGAGCGGGGGATTGAACTAGAAGCCGACGGCGTGCGCCGCTCGGCTACCTATGCCGAGCTGGGGCCCGGCAAGGTGCAGATCGAGCTGAGATGAGCGTCTGCTCGAAGACGCGGCTCGCACGCCTTGAACGGCCGCGGTGAGGACAACTCAAGACTTAAGGAGAACGGGTGCATATCGACCTGGCCGCGCTGCGGTCGCTGGAACGCGAGCGCGACATCCCTTTCGAGACCATCCTCGGCGCTATCGAATCGGCGCTGCTGACCGCCTACAAGCACACCCCCGGGGCCGATGAGCGCGCGCGAGTAGTGGTGAACCGCGACAGCGGTATCGCCAATGTCCTTGTGCCGGTGCTGAACGAAGAGGAAGAGGTCGTCTCCGAGCGCGACGACACCCCCGAGGGTTTCGGCCGCATCGCCGCCCAGACCGCGAAGCAGGTCATCCTGCAGCGGCTGCGCGAGGCCGCCGACGAGGTCAACTACGGCGAGTACTCCGGCAAGGAGGGCGACATCGTCACCGGTGTCGTCCAGGCCCACGGCGAGCGCAACGAGCGCGGCATCGTCACTGTCGACCTCGGCAAGATCGAGGCCACCCTGCCCCTCAACGAGCAGGTCCCCGGTGAGAACTACGACCACGGCAAGCGCATCCGCGCCATCGTCATCCAGGTGAACCGCACCGCCCGCGGCCCCCAGATCACGCTGTCCCGCACCCACCCCGCCCTGGTGAAGAAGCTGTTCGCGTTCGAGGTCCCCGAGATCGACGAGGGCGCCGTGGAGATCCCGGCGATCGCACGTGAGGCCGGTCACCGTTCCAAGATCGCGGTGCGCGCCACAACGAAGGACGTCAACGCGAAGGGCGCGTGCATCGGCCCGATGGGCTCGCGCGTGCGCGCCGTCATGAGCGAACTCGGCGGCGAGAAGATCGACATCGTCGACTGGGACGCCGACCCCGCACGGTTCGTCGCGAACGCCCTCTCCCCGGCGAAGACCCTGTCGGTGCGGGTGGTGGACGAGGCCACGCGGTCCACTGAGGTGATCGTCCCGGACTATCAGCTTTCGCTCGCGATCGGCCGCGAAGGCCAGAACGCCCGGCTCGCCGCGCGCCTCACGGGGTGGCGGATCGACATCAAGTCCGACGCTCATGTCTCCGGCGGAGCGAAGGAGGAGACCGGCCCGGCCGGTGGCGGTCGGCGGTCCGGGAGGTAGACTGATTAGCGGATCGCAACGTGACGCAGCGGTAGTCCGCACTTGTGTGGGGTGCCGCAGACGCGCATCGGCCGCCGAGCTGCTGCGAGTCGTCGTTCAACGCTCTGAGGGTTCCCCGAACCGTTTGGTTCCGGACCCGCAGCGCCGCCTCAGCGGCCGCGGAGCCCATGTGCACCACGACCTGAACTGCCTTGAACAGGCAGTTCGCAAGCGTGCGTTCGCCCGAGCCCTCAGAATCGAGGGAGCGGTAGACGTTGGAGCGGTGCGAGCCCATGTCGAGTCGGAGTCGGCCGAGAGGCCGACTCCCGCACACGAAGCAGGTAGAGACCGAATGAAGACCACGCGATGAAGTTCTGCGAATGAACGCGTTGCTAGTCGGTAGATAAGGTCGGCGGGCGCTGCCCGTACGACCTCGAATTGAGGAGTGCAGTGGCAGCAAAGCCCCGCGTACATGAACTTGCCAAGGAACTGGGCACGACGAGCAAGGAACTGCTCGCCCGCCTCGGGGACATGGGCGAGTTCGTGAAGTCAGCGTCGAGCACGGTCGAGGCGCCTGTGGCGCGTCGACTGCGGCAGGAATACGACGCCGCACAGGGCGCCCCGGCCGCTGGGGCCGGGAAGACGGAATCCCCAGCGCCCGAGCCCGCCAAGGCGGCGGCCCCCAAGGGCCCGCGCCCGGCGGCGCCGAGCCCGTCCAAGATCATGCAGGCCAAGGTCGAGGCCAAGGACGCCAAGTCCGAGGCGAAGGCCGAAGCCGAAGCGAAGAAGGCCGTGAAGAAGGCCGCCCCGAAGCCGGGCGCGGCCGCACCTGGCCCGAAGCCCGGCCCCAAGCCCGCTCCGGTCCCGGCTCCGGCCGCCCAGCCCACGAGCGCCCGCGACATCGAGGTGGCCGCGGAGCAGAAGCGCGCCGAGGAACTGGTCAAGCGCCAGCAGGAGCAGGCAGAGGCCGCCAAGCGCGCCGCCGCCGCTCCGAAGCCCGGCCCCAAGCCCGCTCCGGCCGCCCGTCCGGGCGCCCCGAAGCCGGGCCCCAAGAACCCGTTCGGTGTCGGCGGCGCGAGCGCCAAGCCGCGCCCCGCTGCCGCTGACGGCGGTGCGGAGCGTCCGGGCGGTCCCCGTCCGAGCCCGCGCATGATGCCTCCGCGCCCGAACCCGGGCATGATGCCCGGTCGTCCCGCAGGCGGCGGTCGTGACGGCGGTCCCCGCGGGGCCCGCGGCGGCGGTCGCGGCGGACCCGGCGGCGGCGCAGGTCGCCCCGGTGGCGGCGGCGGTCGTCCCGGTGGGGGCGGCGGCAACTACCGCGGCACGTTCGGCGGTGCCGGCGGCGGCGGTGGCGCAGCAGGCGGTGCAGGCGGCGGTTCCGGTCCTTCGACCGGTGCACCCGCGCCTTACCGCGGCGGCGGCGGTCGCGCAGGCGGCGGCGGCAAGGCCCGCGGCGGCGGTGCGGCCGGTGCGTTCGGTCGCGGCGGCCCCCGCGGCAAGTCCCGCAAGTCGCGTCGTCAGCGGCGCCAGGAGTTCGACAACCTCGCAGCGCCGAGGATGCAGTCGGGCGCTCCGCGCGGCAACGGCGAGACCATTCGCCTCGCTCGCGGCGCGTCGCTCTCCGACTTCGCCGACAAGATCGGCACCCTGCCGGGCACCCTCGTCCAGGAGCTGTTCTCCTTGGGCGAGATGGTGACCGCGACGCAGTCCGTGTCCGAGGAGACCTTCGAGCTCCTCGGCGCCCACCTCGACTGGGACATCAAGATCGTGTCCCCCGAGGAAGAGGACCGCGAGCTGCTCGCGCAGTTCGGCATCGACCTCGACGAGGAGGACAAGGACACCTTCGTCGCGCGTCCCCCGGTCGTCACGGTCATGGGCCACGTCGACCACGGTAAGACGAAGCTGCTGGACGCGATCCGCAGCTCCAACGTGGTCGCGGGCGAAGCGGGCGGCATCACCCAGCACATCGGCGCGTACCAGGTGCACGTCGAGCACGAGGGCGAAGACCGCGCGATCACCTTCATCGACACCCCGGGCCACGAGGCGTTCACCGCCATGCGTGCCCGAGGCGCGAACGTCACTGACATCGTGGTGCTCGTGGTCGCGGCCGACGACGGCGTCATGCCGCAGACGGTCGAGGCCCTGAACCACGCGAGTGCCGCGGGCGCTCCGGTCGTGGTGGCGGTCAACAAGACCGACCTCCCCGACGCGAACCCGGGCAAGGTCCGCCAGCAGCTGACCGAGTACGGCCTGGTCGCCGAGGAGTACGGCGGGCAGACCATGTTCGTCGACGTGGCCGCCAAGCCGCGCATCGGTATCGCGGAACTGCTCGAAGCGGTCCTGCTGACCGCCGACGCGTCCCTCGAACTCGAGGCGTCGGAGGCCGGCAACGGGCAGGGCATCGCGATCGAAGCGCACCTCGACAAGGGCCGCGGCCCGGTCGCGACCGTCCTGGTCCAGAAGGGCACGCTGCGGGTCGGCGACTCGATCGTCGCCGGCGGCGCGCACGGCCGCGTCCGGGCGATGCACGACGCCGACGGCAACCGCGTCACTGAGGCGACCCCGTCGTTCCCGGTGCAGGTGCAGGGCCTCGCGTCCGTCCCGATGGCGGGCGACGTGTTCCTCGCCGCCGACGACGACCGCACGGTCCGCCAGATCGCCGAGCAGCGTCAGGCCCGCCGCCGCGCCGCTCAGCAGGCGTCCCGCGTCTCGCGCACCACGCTCGAGAACCTCATGGACAAGATCGCCGAAGGCGAGCGCACCACGCTCTCCCTCATCATCAAGGGCGACGGCGCCGGTTCGGTCGAGGCCCTCGAAGAGGCCCTGGTCGCGCTGGAGATCCCCGAGGAAGTGCACCTGCAGGTCATCCACCGCGGCGTCGGCCCGATCACCGAATCGGACGTCAACCTCGCGGCGGCCGGCGACGGCGAGTCCGCGACGATCATCGCGTTCAACGTCCGAGCCGAGGGTCGCGTCCGCGACATGGCCGAGCGCGAAGGCGTGGACGTCCGGTACTACACGGTCATCTACCAGGCGATCGAGGAGATCGAGACCGCGCTCAAGGGCATGCTGAAGCCCGAGTACGAGGAAGCGGCGCTCGGTTCGGCCGAGATCCGCGAGGTCTTCCGCTCCTCGAAGCTCGGCAACATCGCCGGTGCGCTGGTCACGAGCGGTTCGATCAAGCGCAACGCGAAGGTGCGCCTCATGCGCGACGGCGCGGTCGTCATCGAGACGACCATCTCGTCGCTGCGCCGGTTCAAGGACGACGCGACCGAGGTCCGCGAGGGCTTCGAGTGCGGCTTCACCTTGAAGAACTACAACAACATCGAAGAGGGCGACATCATCGAAGCCTTCGAGATGCGCGAGAAGCCGCGCGCTTAGTGCGTCTGCTCGACAGCGAAGCCGCAGCGCGGCTCGGCGAGGCCTTTCGGGGCTTCCGCCGGGCCGCGCTGTCGGCCGTCTACGGTCAGGCCGCGATGACCGCGGCCGACCGCGGCGACTACCGCGCGCTCCTGGGGCAGTGCGGCGACGATTCGCTCGGGGTGTTGACCCGCCTGTTCGTGATCGGCGTGCCGGTTCCGGCTGAGGAGGTCGCGGAAGCGTTGGCCCCCTTTGGTTTCGACGAGGCCCGCGAATGCGGCCTCGTGTGGGGGAACTCGGAGTACCTGGCGGGCTGGGGCGCCCAGTTCGACGGCGAGCGCCTGCTGTTCTCGGACCAGCTCCCGAACACCACGGGAGGCCGCACCCGCGAGCATGTGCTCGGCATCGGCGGCGCCTCGAAGCTCCTCATGGACGCGACCCTCCGCGGGCCGGTCGGCAGCGCCCTGGATCTCGGCACCGGCTGCGGCGTCCAGGCCCTCGCCTTGGCCGAGCATGCGTCGAGCGTGACGGCGACCGACCTGAGCGACCGCGCGGTGGCCTTCGCGGAGTTGAACGCTGTCGTGAACGGCGTGAACCCCGAACTGCTGCAAGGCGATCTGCTCGCCCCCGTGGTGGGCCGCCGCTTCGACCTCGTGGTCGCGAACCCGCCGTTCGTGATCGCCACGCCCGGTTCGGGCTGGACCTACCGCGACGGCGGCCGGGAGGCCGACGGCATCGCCGCCGAGCTCGCGGCGGCCTCAGCGGACCTGCTCAACCCTGGCGGCACCATGCAGTTCCTCGCGAACTGGCTGCACATCGAAGGCGAAGACTGGGCCGAGCGGGTGGCGGGCTGGTTCCCTGACGAAGGCGTCCAGGTCTGGGCCGTGGAACGCGAGAAGCTCGACCCGCTCGACTACGTGCGCACCTGGCAGCGCGACTCCGGCGAGGACCACGACGCCGACCAAGCCGCCGCATGGCTCGACTGGTTCGAGTCCGAACACGTTGCGGGCGTGGGCTTCGGCTTCATCAACGTCCGCCGCATCGAAGGCCCGACCACCGTGGTCTGCGAGGAGGCCCGCCACTCGGTCGAGACGCCGTGGCGCGACCGCGTCGAGGACTGGTTCGCGGTGCGCGCCAGAGACCTCGAACCCGAGACCCTGTGGCAGGCGAAGCTCCGCGTCGCCGAAGGCGTCGTCCTCCAGCAGACCGCGGCCGCAGGCGAAGAGGGCTGGGACGTCGACCGCCAGTGGCTCCAGCAGGCGGACGGCATGCGCTACGCCGAGGAACTGGACCCGCTCGTCGTGCAGTTCATGGGCGCGTG
This sequence comes from Glycomyces sp. NPDC050141, assembly GCF_055586545.1. NCBI lineage: Bacteria > Bacillati > Actinomycetota > Actinomycetes > Glycomycetales > Glycomycetaceae > Glycomyces > Glycomyces sp. NPDC050141. Next base: position 163,879 of record NZ_JBVJHZ010000003.1, read on the forward strand.
CAACGGCGAAGCCGAAGTGCGCCTCCAGGTCCAGCTCCTCGCCGACACGTACGGGGCAGAACCGGCGATGCTCTACGCCCAGCTCTACCCCGTGATCCGCGGCCTCATCGAACGCGGCTTCCTGCGCTAGCCGACCATGGCCGCGGTCAGTGACTGAACGGTCGTTGTCATCGGCTTCGAACTATTCGCGTTCCAGGAGTTCGGTCGGGACCCGGTAGCCGTGGCGGTGGTACAAGTCCGCTGACCGTTCCGAGGGCCAGACGATGAGCGTGTCCACGGCCATCGGTGCGCGTGCGTATTCGTTGACGGCTGCGAGCAGCGCCGACCCGATGCCGTGTCCTCGGTACTCCGGGAGCACGTAGAAGTTCGTGAGGTAGCCGACCGGCGCCGAGGGGCCGTCTGGTGAGGGCACCTTCTCGACGTGCTGCAGGTACAGGTTCCCGACGATGACGCCGGGGTTCTCCGCGACCGTGGCGAAGTGGATGAGCCAGTCGCTTCCGGCGATCCTCGAACGCAGCCAGGTCTCGCAGCGGTTCAGGAAGTCGTACTCGGACACCGTCGAAGGGCCGCTGGCCTCCTCGCGCTTGTGCATCCAGCGGAGCCGGGCGAGATCGGCGGCGTCGTCGGGCATGGCGACGTGTATGAGTGGGGTCATGAGCGCAGGTAGGCCAGGACCGCTTTGACGCGGCGGTGGTGGTCGCCGTCCTCGCTGCTCAGTGTGAGCTTGGTGAAGATGTTGCGGATGTGCTTCTCGACCGCGCCGTCGGAGATGAAGAGCTTCTTGCCGATCGCCTTGTTGGAGTGCCCTTCGGCCATGAGGCCCAGGACCTCCTTCTCGCGGGGGGTGAGGGTCGCGACCGGGTCGTTCTTCCTGCGGCGCACCATGAGCTGCGAGACGACCTCGGGGTCGAAGACCGTGCCGCCGCCCGCGACGCGCTTCAGGGAGTCCATGAAGTCGTCCACGTCGATCACGCGGTCCTTCAGCAGGTAGCCGACCGCGCCCCGGGCGTCGGCGAGGAGGTCGTCCGCGTAGGAGACCTCCACGTACTGGCTGAGGATGAGGATCGGCGCGCCCGGCACGAGCTCGCGGGCGCGGGTCGCTGCCCGCAGCCCCTCGTCGGTGAAGGACGGCGGCATCCGCACGTCCACCACCGACACGTCGGGCCGGTGCTCGGCGACGGCCTCCACGAGGGCGTCGCCGTCGCCGACCTCGGCGACCACTTCGCAGCCGAACTCCTCCAGGAGCCTGACCAGCCCTGAGCGGATGAGCACTGCGTCATCGGCCACCACTACCCGCACCCGTCACCCCACCCTCCGGCGCCTACGGCGCCTCTCCCCGAACACGAGTAAACACTGTTCCTACGCACTAGGAACCTCCACGACGATCACTGTCGGACCGCCGTCGGGGGAGTCGATGGTCCACTGGCCCTCGACGGCTTTGACCCGGTCGGTGAGGCCCGAGAGCCCGTGCCCCTTCGAGACGTGCGCGCCCCCGATCCCGTTGTCGCCGACCGAGAGGACCAGCCTATCCCCCCAGTCCTCGACCGACACGGTCGCTTTCGTCGCCTGCGAGTGCTTCGCGATATTCGTCAGGCACTCGGCCGTGACGAAGTAGACGGTGCTCTCGACGCTGGCCTTGTAGCGGCCGTTGAGGTCCGTGTCCAGCTCGACCGGCACGAGCGACCGCGCCGCGAGGGCCGCGAGCGCCGCGTCCAGGCCCCGGTCGGTGAGGATCGGCGGCGCGATGCCCCTCGAGAGCGAGCGGAGCTCGTCGATGGTCTCCCGGGTCTGCGCGATCGCGGCCTCCAGTGTCGCCTGCGCCGCTTCGGGATTGGTCGCGAGCTGGCGTTTGACGCGGGCCAGTTCCATGCCCAGGCCCACCAGCCGCTGCTGCGGGCCGTCGTGGATGTCGCGCTCGATCCGGCGCAGCGCGTCGGCCTCGGCGGAGGTCGCGGCGTTGCGGGCCTCGTCGAGCTGGTCGATCCGCTCGTGCAGGCCGCTGATCGAGGTGAGCATCCCCTTGCCGACGTACGCCTGGGCGAGCGCCAGGCCGCGGAGCACGGGCACCAGCGTCAGCGCCATGATGACGCCGCCGATCATCGCGAGGATCGACCGCGCGAGATACGAGTCGCCCCAGCCGAGCCACACCGTCGCGTAGTGGAGGCCGTCGTCGCTGTCGCCGCCCGTGGCGGCCTCGATGATCCACGTGTACGCCGGGTACAGCAGGGTCGCGGCGGTCACCGTCCACCACGAGACCGTCACCGCGAAGCCCACGATCGAGATGGGCAGCACCGCGACCGCCCACAGCACGTTCAGCCAGGACTGCCCGTCGGTGAGCGCGATCAGGAAGCGCCGCAGCGCCGAAGCGTCCTCGGGGGCGCGCTTGTACCGGGGGCGGGGCAGTTCGCGCCGGAGCACGGCCGGGAGCATCGAGCGGCCCGCGGCGGCCATGCCGCGCATCGCGAAGAGGGTGGCGGCGGCGATGGGCACGCCGATCCAGATGACGGCGGTGCCGACGCCGAGCAGGGTGCCGACCAAGCCGATGATGAAGGCGGGCAAGGCGATGAAGAACATCGACAAGAGGTAGCCGGTGTCGATGCCCAGTTGTCGCAGGGTTGTACGCATGCGTCAACACTAGAAAGGCCGGGTCGCCACCGCGACCCGGCCGTCCTGTGTCTTCCTGGTAGGGACAGCCCTACCTCAACGCCAGTGCTGGCTAAACGACACCCGCCCCAGGTTGGCGCGGCTCGCGCGTGGCGATCCCGGCCACCGAGTTGAGCAGGCTCAGGATGCAGATCCCGATCACGAAGTTCAGCCCGGCCGTCGCGATCTGCGAGTCCAGGTCGGCGACGACAGTGAACGGGATGAGCACGCCCACCGCGATGACCAGCAGCATGATCCACACGAAGAAGCTCATGGGCCTCGGCATGAGCAGCAGCAGCATGTGCACGACCCCGGTGGCGAGGATCGCGACGCCGAACGCGCCGAACGCGTACGTCGTCGTGGTCGCGTCGCCGTACGCGCCCGCGTCCGAGGGCGAGAGGATGTTGATGCCGAAGACCCCGCGTACCAGCAGGATGCCCACCAGCGCCACGAGCGCGGCGACCACGGCCGTGCCGAACCCGCCCGCCCACAGCTTCGCGGCGTCGACCGACGGGCGCTGCGGTTCGGGCTGCGACGGCGCCGCCGCCGGGTACCGCCTCGTCGGGTCCTGGTTCCCTGCCCAGCCGCCTTGGGGTGCCGACATGGTGCCTCCTTCTCGGCGAAGCCCGCGAACCGCCCGAAACGGCCCGCTCCTGGGGCCCATGGTGGCAGTAACCCGTGACGGAGGTCGCGAAACCGGTGTTTTCGGGCAGCTGAAAAGATCTTGGGGATGTCGGTGGCGGCGCGTAATGTAGAGCGGTGTTCACCGGATGCGCAGAATTCGACCTCCTCCTCCCGCCGGACTCCCGCTCACTGAAGGCCAAGCGCTCCTACGTGCGCCCGATCGTCGCCTCGCTGCGGAAGTACGAGGTGGCGGTGGCCGAGGTCAGCGACCAGGACGTCCACGGCCGCACCACCATCGGCGTCGCCGCCGTGGCGGGCGAGAACCGGCACGTCCAGGAGCTCCTGGACGCCTGCGAGCACCACGTCGCCGGGCGCCCCGAAGTGGAGCTCCTGAGCGTACGGCGGCGCGTCTTCGGCCCAGAAGACGAATAGCGAGACCAGTAGCGGTCCGCCTCAGGCGGCGGGCGGCAGAGCGGCCTCGGCGAAGCTCGCGAGCCGTAAATGAGTAAGGCGCGTTCGAGAAGAGACGCGCATAAGCGGAAGGCAGGAGTGCGATGGTAGACGCGGCGAAGCGGGCCCAGGTTTCCAAGCGGGTCATGGAGCTGACCGCCCAGGCGGTGCGCAAGCTCAAGGACCCCCGGGTCGGCATGGTCACCATCACCGACGCGCGGGTCACCCCCGACCTGCGCGAAGCGACGGTCTTCTACACCGTCCTCGGCGACGAAGAGCAGGTCAAGGCCTCCGCGGCCGGTCTGGAGCGCGCCACCGGGCACCTCCGCACCACCGTCGGACGTGCCCTCGGGATGCGTCACACGCCGTCCCTCGCCTTCATCGCCGACACCGTCCCGGACCAGGCGAACCGCATCGAGGCGCTCCTCGCGCAGGCCGCCGCGGCCGACGCCGAGGTCCACAAGATCGCCGAAGGCGCCTCCTACGCGGGCGAAGAGAACCCGTACATAGTCAAGGACGAAGAAGAGGAGGACTCGGAAGAGTCCACCCGGTGACCCCCGGGCAGGACGCCGCGCCGCGCCCGGCCTCGTACGGGCGCATCGCGTCCCTCGCGGTCCCCGCCCTGGTCGTGCTCGCCGCCGAGCCGATCTACCTCCTGATCGACACGGCCGTCGTCGGCCACCTCGGCGCGGTGCCGCTCGGCGGCCTCGCCCTCGGCGGCGTCATCATGGGCCTCGCGCCGTTCATCGGCGCGGTCCTCGCCTACGGCACCACCGCCCGGGCCTCCCGCCGCTACGGCGCCGGGGACCGGCCCGGCGCGGTCGCCGAAGGCGTCCAAGGCACCTGGCTCGCGCTCGCCGCCGGGCTCGTCATGATCGTCGCCTTCCAGTTCCTCGCGGGCCCGGTCGCCGGGCTCATGGGCGACGACCCCGCCGTGGAGGCCGCGGCCGCCGAATGGCTGCGCGTCGCCGTCCTCGGCGCGCCGTTCCTGCTCGCGGCCGGAGCCGGGCAGGGCTGGATGCGCGCGGTGCAGGACACCAAGCGCCCCATGTGGTTCGTGACGGCCTCGTTCCTGCTCTCTGCGGTGCTCGCGCCGATCCTCGTCTACCCCGTCGGGCTCGGCCTCGTCGGCTCGGCCTGGGCCAACGCCGTGGCGCAGGCCGTCTCGGGCGTCCTGTTCCTCCTCGCGCTGCGCCGCGAACGCGTCCCGCTGCGCGTCGACTGGCCGCTCATGTCGAAGCAGCTCGTCGCCAACGGCGACCTCATCATCCGCGGCATCGCGTTCCAGGTCAGCTCCTTCTCGGCCACCGCCGTGGCCGCGCGCGTCGGCACCGCCGCGCTCGGTGCCCACCAGATCGGCATGCAGCTGTGGTTCTTCGCGGCGCTCGCCCTCGACGCGGTCGCGATCGCCGCGCAGGCGCTCATCGGCGCCGACCTCGGCGCGGGCAGACCTGCGGCCGCGCGCGCCACCGCGAAGCGGCTGACGATCGTCGGCCTCGGCTACGGCACGGTCTTCCTCCTGGTCGTGCTCGCGTCGCTGCCGGTCCTGCCCGACCTGTTCACCGCCTCGGCCGACGTCCACGACCAGCTCGGCTTCATCTGGCCGTGGCTCGTGCTGCTCCTGCCGGTCGCGGGCGTGGTCTTCGCGCTCGACGGCGTGCTCATCGGCGCAGGCGACCTGCGGTTCATGCGGAACATGACCGTCATCTCGATCGCGAGCGGCCTGCCGTTCACGTGGCTCACGCTCGCGTTCGGGTGGGGCCTCACCGGCATCTGGGGCGGCATCGCGGTGTTCATGCTCGTGCGCCTCGGCATGATCCTGTGGCGCCTGCGCTCGGGCGACTGGGCGGTCACCGGCGCCGAGCGCGTCTGATAATTCTCATCCCACTATGTGAATAGTGCGATCAATTTTGCCTGAACCTTCGTTAAGGTGTCGAGGATGAAGACTCATTCATCGACTCGACGGAAGCGCCGCACCCGTCCCGATAATTGGGACGAGGAGAAGGCGGAGGCACTGCGCGCCCTTCAGGAATCGCTCGACCGGCACCAGTAGCCGCCCGGGCGGCAGGCGCGGTTAGCCTTGACGACCGTGACCACAAAGCCGCCCAGATCCGCGAAACCCGAGCCGCTGCCGGGCCTCATCGTCGTCGACAAGCCGCAGGGGATCACCTCGCACGGCGTCGTGTCCCGCATGCGCCGCATCTGCGGCACCCGCAAAGTCGGCCACGGCGGCACGCTCGACCCGATGGCCACAGGCGTTCTCATCGTCGCGGTCGGCAAGGCCACCAAGCTGCTGACATATGTGTCGGGCCTCGACAAGTCCTACGCCGCGACGATCCGGCTCGGCCAAGCCACGGTCACCGACGACGCCGAAGGCGACGTGACCGCGACCGTTGACGCCGCTGCCGTGACCGACCCGGCGATCCGCGACGGGCTCGCGGCCATGACCGGCGAGATCGACCAGGTGCCGAGCGCGGTGAGCGCGGTGAAGATCGACGGCCAGCGCGCGTACAAGCTCGTGCGCGACGGCGAGACGGTCGAGCTGAAGGCCCGGCGCGTCACCATCGCCTCCATCACGGTCGAGGCCATCCGCCGCGAGGGCGGGTTCGTCGACGTGGACGTTGACGTGTCGTGCTCTTCGGGCACCTACATCCGCGCGATCGCGCGCGACCTCGGCGCCGCGCTCGGCGTCGGCGGGCACTTGACTGCCTTGCGGCGCACCAGGATCGGCGGCTTCGGGCTCGACACAGCCGCGACGCTGGAAGCGCTGGCGGAACGCTCGGAGGCGGGCGAGCCGCTGGGCATGCTCGCGATGGGCGAGGCGGCGGCGCGGCTCATGCCGACGCGTACGGCGACCGAGGCGGAGGCCAAGGCGCTGTCGTACGGCAAGCCGCTCGACGCGGTCGGCATCGAGGGCCGGTACGCGGTCCTCAACGAGGCCGGCGACCTGCTGGCGGTCATGACAGAGCAGGACGGCAAGGCCAAGCCCGAAACGGTCTTCGCCGCCGCGAGCTAGGGAGCGCTGGGTGGCCTCGGAGCGCCGCTGCTGCGGCGGCTGCGCGGCCGCCGCGCTGGGCGCGGCGGCTATAGGGCATGCCCCTTCCCACCCGCATCCACCTCCGACCACCTGGGATAAATAAGACGACTCTCCCATACGGGTCCGACACTTCGGTGTTTTCGCAGCTCAGTAGCCTTGTGTCTGGGATCGGAAGGCGATCGGGGTGGTGCCGGTTCGTTGGGCGAAGAACTTGTTGAAGTTGGTGGCGCTGCTGAAGCCGAGGCGTTCGCCGATGCGGGCCGCCGGGGTCGGGGAGCAGGCGAGCATGCGCTTGGCCTCGAGGATGACCCGGCGGTCGATGAACTCCTTGGCGGGCACTCCGACCGCCGCGAGCGTGGCCCGCGACAGGGTCCTGGGGGAGTAGGCGAGGGCTTCGGCGTAGTCGCTGAGGCGCCGGGAGTTCGCGAAGTCGCGTTCGACCGCGTCGCGGAACGCCAGGTACACCTCGCTCGGCTCCGGTCCTGCTTGCGGCGCAGGGAGACTCGCGACTCGGAGCACCAGGACGGCGAGGAGGTGCCGGAGCACCTGCAGCCGCGTGTCCAGCGGCAGCCGGTCGGCCGAGTGCTCCCACTGCAGCTGCGTGGTCGCCGCGCGCAGGAGCGCGTGGTCCTCGCTCGTGGGGACGCGCACCGCCGGGGCGTGTGGGTCGTCGACGCACACGCCGATCGACGTGTCGGGGTCCAGGAACCCGGTCGCGAAGCGGATGACGGTGCCTTCGGCCTGGTCGAGGCCGCTCCACTGCTGCACCTGGCCCGGCCGCGCCCACAGCCACTGGCTCGGGGCGAGCGGGTGGTCGGTGAAGTCGACGGCGTGGCTCATCGCGCCCGAGGTCAGGGTGATCAGGCAGTGCCGGTCGGACCTGAAGGGCCGCGCGAGAGCGGGAGCGTCGCCGCTCGCGCGCAGCCGCGCGAGCGTGAGGATCTCGATCAGGGGCTCGTCGCTTCGGGACGGCTCCAGGGCAGGCGCGAAGAGGCGGCCCGTTATGTCATCTTGTCGCGTATTCACCAGCATCGACGGCAAGTTTATCCCTTTTATCGTGGTTCCACGTTGTGTCTCGATCATAGGGCCGAGCCGCCTAGGAAACTTGTTTAAATTTGAAGTAGTGTAGTCGCCATGGCTGAAACCAAGACCGTCGACTTCTGGTTCGACCCCGCCTGCCCGTGGGCGTGGATGACCTCCCGCTGGATCATCGAGGCCGCGAAGCTCCGTCCGATCAACATCCGCTGGAACGTGATGAGCCTCTTCGTGCTCAACGAGCCGAAGCTGGACGAGATCCCCGAGTACTACAAGGAGATGCTGCCCAAGACCCTCCCGGCCGTTCGCGTCGCGACCGCCGTGGCGCAGCAGTACGACAACGAGACCCTGGGCCGCTTCTACACCGCCCTCGGCAACCGCATCCACCTCGGCGGCGAGAAGGACGCTGAGGTCTACATCCCCGCCGCGCTCGAGGCCGCGGGCCTGCCGGTCGAGCTGGCCGACGCCGGCAAGTCGGAGGAGTGGGACGAGGCGCTGAAGGCCTCGCACCAGCGCGGTATCGGCCTCGTCGGGACCGACGTCGGCACCCCGGTGGTCGCCGTCGAGAACGACGAGGGCGAGCAGGTCGGCCTCTTCGGTCCCGTGGTCACCCCCGCCCCGCAGGGCGAGGCCGCCGCGAAGCTGTGGGACGGCGTCTACGCCGTGGCCACCACCCCGGGCTTCTACGAGCTCAAGCGCTCGCGCACCAACGGCCCGAACTTCGACAACCTCACCGCCGACATCTAGGCGGCACGGCAAAGCGACAGCGGAACGCCCGCAACGCATATCGCGTTGCGGGCGTTCGCGTGAGCTCCGTCCCCCGAGGTCGGGTGTGTCCGAACTCGGTCGCCCCCGAATCAATGATCCTGTGTGGGTACGACAGTGCCGGACCCTAACGAAGCGTTCGGGCCCCGCGCGATTGTCGCGCGGGGCCCGAACGCCTACGTGTTAGCCGACCTGGGAGAGCCAGGACTGCTCGGTGCCGCCTGCTGCCTGGCGGTAGGGGCGCAGTTCGCGGTCCCATTCCAGGCCGAGCAGCTGGTCGAGCCCGCTGCGGAGTGCCTCGACGCTGGTGGTGGTCGCCAGCAGCGCCCGGATGCGGTCCTCGGCGATCATGATCTCGCCGCCGGCGCTCATCGCGGCACGGTAGATGCCGCGGCCGGGGACGTGCATGATCCGCTCGCCGTCGACGCCCGCGCTCGGATCCTCGGTGATCTCGAAGCGCAGCATCGGCCACTGGGCGAGGGCCTTCGCGAACTCGGCGCCCATGCCGGCGTAGCCGGTCCAGGCCCGCTCGGCCCGCATGGTGGAGCGCTCGGCCTGCTGCGGGGTCCAGCCCAGCTTCACGCCCTGGCTCGCGCTCGAGCCGGAGCGCTCCAGGACACGGCCGATCGCCCACTCGACATGCGGGCAGACCGCAGACGGGCTGGAGTGGATGTAGATCACGCCGCGTGTCTGCATCGCGCACCTCCTTGGGAATCGGCGTCTCTGAGTACTGGCTCACTCCTTGTGGTCATTTCGCTACGACTTGAAGTCGTGCATCGAGCATCGGTCGGGATGAGAGTGGGATGAACTCGAACCCGGCGCGCTATTCCGCTCAGTTACATACTGACAGCTTCGAAAGCATCGCGCTAGGCTTAAACCGCTCCGGGGGCTCACTTTTTCGATCATTCGATGCGTCACACCCGGTACGTGTGCTAGTTGCCGCACCCCGCACCTGAGCTACACTTGCGCATGACCGGCGTCTGTCGGTTTTCTTTTGTGGTCCAACCCAGGTTCAGCGCCCGCGATTCGGGCTGCTCTCCCTGTGTCAGGCCGAAGATTCGTCTTACACGACATGGTGAGGAGACCGGCGTGGCAGCCAACACTTCCAAGACAGCACGCGCGTCCGTCAAGGCCGGCCAGGCCAAGGGCGGCGCGGGACTCAACGTCCTCGGCGAGTTCAAGTACCTGATCCCGCTCAACAACGGGAAGCACGTGTACCTGCGCAACCTCGTCGACGGCAAGACCCTGCACCTCGCCACCGGCTCTGAGGCGTTCACCGAGGCCGTCAAGGCCCTCGCCGCCGCCGGTCACGGCGCGAAGATCAAGGCCGAGATCGAGGGTCTGGCCGCCAAGCTCCCCGCGGAGCAGGGCTGGGACACCACCCTCAAGACCCTCGAAGAGGCGGACGTGTTCGCCGCCGAGGCCGTCGCCGCCTAGGTTTCGCACCCGCGACGTTCGCGCTCCATGCCCGCCAGGGCGTGGGGCGCTTTTCGTTTTCCCGGTTTCGCAGCCCCCGGAATTGCTCGATCGCCTGTTCGAGATTGCGTATGCAGGAATTGCATTCGGATTAATTGCGGGCTTGCCGAATAAGCCCCTTGAAGCGGTACGCCTCACCCGATCGGACGATCCCCAATGGGGCGACCGTCTCAGTCGGCCAGATCGGCGGTGCAGACCGGTTCGGACATCGGGACGTCGTCGATGCTCCGCAGCAGGCCCACAGTGAAGCAGTAGTCCTCGCTGGGGATCAGGCCCGCCGCGGTGAACTCGGTGGCCGTGGTGCCGTCGGGGTTGAGCGGCTCGGCCTTCTCGTCGCCGACGCGCTGCGCGAAGACGATGTACCGCAGGTTCTCCGCGTCGGCGGCGGCAGTCCAGGTCAGGGACACCTCGCCGTCGGCCCACCCCTCGATGGCGAGCTCCTGCGCGGCCTCGCCCCCGGTGTTCGCCTGGTTCATGTCCTCAGCGCCCTGATTGGGCGTGAGAATCCACAGCCACACCGTCATGATCCCGCCGAGCAGCACAGTGATCGCAAGCCCGAGGTACACGTACGACTTGAGGCTCCGCTCGTCCTTCTGGCGCGGCTGGACCTGCTTGGGCGCCTTGTACGCCTTGGTCTTCCGCTGCTTCGTGCCGTCGCGGCCGATGACGGGCGGCGCGAACACCTGCTCCTGCGGGGCCGCCTGCGGCGACTGCTGCACGGCCTGCGGGCTCCACGGCATCGGCGGCGGCTGCATGCTCACCGGCGCCTGCGGTGGCGCCGAATACGGTGCGATGTTCGGCGCGTGCTGTTGCGGCGCACCGGAGAACGGCTGGGCGCTCATGGGCGCACCGGAGAAGGGCTGCGCGCTCATCGGGGCTCCCGAGAACGGCGCTGCGGATACTGGACCGGCCACGGCGGAGCTTGCGGAGCCGTAAATTTGCTCAGGGTGTGCCCCGTCGAGCTGGGCGTACCTCGGGTCGATCGCGTGGCCGAGCTCGCCGCCGTACCCGCCGGTGCGGCCCCCGGTCATGCCGCCGCCGAGGGTGCCGCCCCGTTCGGGCTGCGGCACCGGGTGCACGGGTGCGAAGGGGTCCAACGGGACCCGCGTTCCGCGCGAGGCGACCTCGGGCCGGTACACCGTCTCTTCGTTGCTGACGTCGCCGATCACGGCGGGCGCGGCGGCCTTGCCGACCCCGCCGCCGTACATGCCGCGCTGGAGTTCTTCCGCGAACGCCTGGCCCGAGGCCGGACGCTTTGCCGGGTCGCGGGAGAGTCCCCGCACGAGCAGGCTCTCCAGCCACTCCGGCACGTCCTCGCGCGGGAGCTTCGGCGGCGGCGCGTCGGAGGTGACGCGCTGGCGGTGCGTGTCGGGGTCGGTCCCGCCCTCGGGGTTCGCGAACGGCGCGAACCCGGCGAGGAGGTGCCACATGCTCGACGCGAGGCTGAAGAGGTCGCTCGAGGAGGTCTGGGCTTGGCGCAGCAGCGCCTCAGGGGAGGCGTGCAGCGGCGTGAGCTTGTCGATAGCGGCCGTCGCGGCCAGCGAAGCGGGCGTGCGGGCGATGCCGAAGTCCGCCAGCGCGGGCCCGTACTGGCCGCGCAGGATGTTCTGGGGCTTGACGTCCCGGTGCAGGATGTCGGCGTTGTGCGCCGCCTGGAGGGCCTGCCCGATCTTGACGCCGACGTCGATCACGTCGTCGACGGGCAAGGGCCCGTTGGCTTTCAGGATCGCCGAGTACGAGCCGCCTTCGCAGTACTCCATCACGATGTACGGCTGCCCGGCGTCGGTGTGGCCGGTGTCGATGATCGAGACGATGTGCGGGTGGTTCGAGACCGCGACGGTGGCCTCGAGTTCCTTCTCGACCGAGTCCGCGGTGGTCATGTCGTCGTCGACGAGCAGGACCTTGACGGCTACCGTGCGGTCGAGCCGCTCCTGGACGGCGGTGTAGACGAACGCGGTCGACCCGTGGGCGACCATCGCGAAGTCGCGGTAGCCGGGGATGGCCGGAGTGGGGGAGCTCAAGGCGAGGGCTTCCTGTCAGGAGACGTGTTGTCGTCCTGAACAGAGTAGCCCTCGCCTTGAGGGTGCCTCAGATGCGTCCGCTTTGGCCGTTCAGCAGGTTCGCGACCCGGATGAGGCCCAGGTGCGAGTACGCCTGCGGGTGGTTGCCCAGGCCGCGCTCGGCGATCGGGTCCCACTGCTCGGGCAGCAGCCCGGTCGGGCCCGCGCACGCGAGGATCTGCTCGAACAGCTCCTCGGCGTCGGTCTGGCGGCCCACCTGCAGGTACGCCTCGGCGAGCCACGCGGCGCAGATGATGAACCCGCCCTCGGTGCCCGGCAGGCCGTCGTCGCGGTGGTAGCGGTAGACCGTGGGGCCCGAGCGCAGCCCGGCCTCGATCTTGAGCACGGTCTTGAGGTAGCGCGGGTCGTCCGCCGCGAGCAGCCCCGAGAGGCCCACCCAGAGCGAGGCGGCGTCGAGGTCGTCGTGGCCGTACGCGGCCGTGTAGGCCCCGGCGTCGTCGTTCCAGCCCAGTTCGAGGACGTTCTTGGCGATCTGGTCGCGCAGTTCGACCCAGTCCGGGCCGGACTCCATGCCGAACTGGTCGGCGACCTTCAGCGCCCGGTCCACCGTGACCCAGCACATGACCTTCGAGTAGACGTGGTGCCGGGGGGCCTGGCGGGCCTCCCAGATGCCGTGGTCGGGCTCGTGCCAGCGCTTCGCGACGGCCTCGACCATGCTGCCCATGACCTGCTGCTCGAAGTCGGAGAGGTGCCCGCGGCGTTGCGCGACGGCCTCGATGAGCATCGCGACGGGACCGAACACGTCCAGCTGGACCTGGTTCGACGCGGCGTTGTTGATGCGCACCGGCCGCGCCCCGGCGTAACCGGGGAGCGTGTCGATGATCGCCTCGGGGCTCGGGGCCATGCCCTCGATGTCGTACAGCGGGGCCAGCCGCTCGGGGTGGCCCGCGGTGCGTTCGAGGATCCCTGCGACCCAGGCGAAGTACGCCTCGGCCTCTTGGAGCGAGCCGAGGTCGACGAGTGCGTTCGCGGTCATCGCGGCGTCGCGGATCCAGCAGAACCGGTAGTCCCAGTTGCGGACGCCGCCCAGCTCCTCGGGGAGCGAGGTGGTACCGGCGGCGAGGATCGCACCGGTCGGCTGGTAGCAGAGCGCCTTGAGCGCCAGCGCCGAGCGCGACACCATCTCGGTCTCGACGCGCGGGAGCTTCAGCGAGTCCGACCAGTTGCGCCAACCGGCTTCGGTGGTGCGGCGGCGGACGTTGACGGCGGGCTTCCACTCGTCGAGGCTCGCCGATCCGGCGCGCATCTCGAGCACGAGGCTCCCGCCGACGGCGGCGAGGTCGACGACGGCGGTGGCGAGCGAGTGCTGGCCGTCGTACTCGACCTGCCAGTCCACGCCCGGCGAGCGCAGGCTGATGGGCTCGCGGCCGCCGAGGACCCGCAGGCCGTCGTCGCCGACGGGCTGGAGCTGCACGGGCAGCTGCCCGAACTCAGGTCGCGGAGCGAACGTGATCTTGACGGGGACCTCGCCGTGGATCTCGCGCACGAGCACGGTGGCGTTGAGGTCGCCTCGGCGGCGCGGCGTGGAGTCGAGCCAGTCGGTGACCGACAGGCCCGGCCAGCGGGTCTCAACGGTCATCGTCCCGGACACGTACCGCTGGCCGAGGGGGATGCCGGCGTTGACGGGCTGGACGGTGAAGTGCCCGGCGTGCTCGCCGCCGAGGAGGTCGGCGAAGACCGAGCCGGAGTCGGGCTTCGGGTGGCACATCCAGGTCACGCGGCCCTCGGGGGTGAGGAGGGCGTGGTTGGCGCCGTCGGCGAGCATCGTGTGCCGCTCGATCAGCTGGGCCGATTCGCCCTGGAGCCAGGCGCGCCGGGTGTCGACGAGGCGGGCGAGGAGCTTCGCGACGTCTTCGGGGTCGGAGATGCGGAACGCGGCGCGGGTGGGGCCGGGGCCGACGCGGACGCCGACGTCAGGACCATGAAGGTGCGCAAACGCATTCTCGTCGGTCACGTCGTCACCGAGGAAGAGGACCGCGGAGGCCCCCAGCTGGTGGCGGAGCTTGTCGAGCGCGTCGCCCTTGTGGGTGGTGACCACGGACAGGTCGATGACGGCCTTGCCCTCGGTGGTTTGCACGCCGTCCCAAGTGGACGGACCCTCGCGGACGTCCTCGACCGCCCGCATCGCGTCCATGTCGGACGCTTCGCGGACGTGCAGCGCGCACCCGGCCGGCTTGGGCTCGACCCGGGCGCCCTCGTAGCGTTCGGCGATCGCCGACAGCTCGGCGACGAGCTTGTCGCGCAACCGCTGGTCCTCGCTGGAGAGCGCCCGGGTGAAACCGACGTCGAACTCGGACCCGTGGGACCCGACCAGATGGATCTCGGAAGGCAGGCGGGAGAGCGCCGCCAGGTCGCGCAAAGCGCGGCCCGAGATGACCGCGACCTTCGTCTGCGGCAGGTTCGCCAGCGTCCGCAGGGCCGAGACCGACTCCGGGAGCGGCATGGCCTGCGAGGGATCGGTGACGATCGGCGCGAGCGTGCCGTCGTAGTCGCACGCGATCAGCAGTTGCGGAACGCGGGCGAGCAGTGTGAGGGCCGAGCGCAGCTCCTCGGAGGAGCTGAAGTCCTCCGGCGCGGGGCCCTCAGGGCGTGGTGCGGTCATCGTGGCGTATCTCTCCAACACCGTCGTTGCGGAAAATCTGGCCTGCCGCCCGACGCCGGGTATCAGACTTCGGCTGTCGGGCTGCCCGGATTGTACGCCGCGCTGCGCTCCGGAACTCCTAGCGCTGTGAGGAAACTGCGCGCCCAGCGATTCACATCGTGCTTGCGCAGATACCGCCTCATCGCGCGCATCCGTTTCATCTTATCGTCGAGAGGCGCATTTGCAGCTGTCACAAATCCGTCTTTCAAATCGGTCAAATCATGCGGATTCACCAGGAACGCCTGCCGCAGATCGCCTGCGGCGCCAGCGAACTCGCTCAAGACGAGTGCGCCGCGGTTGTCGACGCGGCTCGCCACGTACTCCTTCGCGACCAGGTTCATGCCGTCGCGCAGCGGGGTCACCGCCATGATGTCGGCTGCCTGGTAC
The DNA here is from genome assembly GCF_055586545.1 of Glycomyces sp. NPDC050141. Lineage (NCBI taxonomy): Bacteria > Bacillati > Actinomycetota > Actinomycetes > Glycomycetales > Glycomycetaceae > Glycomyces > Glycomyces sp. NPDC050141. The sequence goes on from NZ_JBVJHZ010000003.1 coordinate 179,018, forward strand.
AGCGCGGCGAGCTCGTACCGGTCGAAGCTCTGGTGCAGGTAGTGCACCGCCGGGAGCCCGACCTGCCCGTACTCGCCGTTGATGCGCCCGACCTGGCGCTCCACGCGTTCGCGCAGCTTCATGTACTGGTCGACGCGCTCGCGGCTCGGGGTGGCGACCTGCACCATCACCGCGTTCGGCACCCGCAGCCGCCCGTCTTCCAAGAGCTCCCTGAAAGCCTTGAGCCGCTGTTCGATGCCCTTGGTGTAGTCGAGCCGGTCCACGCCGAGGATGATCGTCTCCGGCTCGCCAAGCTCGGCGCGGATCTCCTTGGCGCGCTGGCGGACCCGTTCGGTGCCCGCGACCTCTTCGTTGTGGGCGGTGTCGATCGAGATGGGGAAGGCGTCGGCGCGCACGAGCCGGTCGTCGACGTTGACGTAGTGGCCGCGCGGCCGGTAGCCCAGGAGGTGCCTCGTGAGCGCCAGGAAGTTCTGCGCCGCGAGGGGCCGCTGGAAGCCGACGAGGTCGGCGCCCAGGAGGCCCTTGAGGATCTCCATGCGGTGCGGGAGCTGCATGAACAGCTCCACGGGCGGGAACGGGATGTGCAGGAAGAACCCGATCCGCAGGTCGGGGCGGCGCTCGCGGAGCATGCCCGGGACGAGCTGGAGCTGGTAGTCCTGGACCCACACGACGGCCCCGGGGGCGGCCTCTTGGGCGCAGACGTCCGCGAAGCGCTCGTTGACCTCGTAGTAGGACTTCCACCAGGAGCGGCGGAAGACGCGCGGTTCGACCGCGTCGTGGTAGAGCGGCCACAGCGAGGCGTTCGAGAACCCCTCGTAGTAGCGCAGGACCTCGTTCTCGCTCAACGGGACCGGCATGAGGGTCACGCCGTCGGCCTCGAAGGCGTCAGGGGCTTCGCCGGCGATGCCGGCCCAGCCGATCCACGTGCCGCGGTTGGCTTGGAGAACGGGTTCGAGGGCGGTGACGAGGCCGCCAGGGGATCGGCGCCAGGTTCGGTTTCCCTCTGAGTCGACTACAGCGTCGACGGGGAGGCGGTTGGCGACGACAATGAAGGATGCGTTGCTCAATTCGTATTTCCTCCTTTTCGCAAGCCTACCGGTGCGCGTGACTGAGCGGTCGCGGTGACGCAGACGGGTCCGGCGACGGCCCGATTGGCGGTTCGCCCCCGGGGCTTGACATCATTGACTTCGGTCAGTTCAGTACGGCTCGTCCCAAAGCGAAGGATCAGCGTGGCGCAGTTCATCTACACCTTGGAAAAGGCGCGTAAGGCGCATGGTGACAAGGTCGTCCTCGACGACGTCACCCTGTACTTCAACCCGGGTGCGAAGATCGGCGTGGTCGGCCCCAACGGCGCCGGTAAGTCCAGCCTCCTGCGCATCATGGCGGGTCAGGACCAGGTCTCCAACGGCGAGGCGAAGCTCGCCAACGGCGCCACGGTGGGCATGCTGGCGCAGGAGCCGCCGCTGAACGAAGAGAAGACCGTGATGGGCAACGTCATGGAGGCCGTCGCGGACATCCAGGGCAAGCTCGACCGGTTCAACGAGGTCGCCATGGAGATGGCCACCGACTACACCGACGAGCTCATGACCGAGATGGGCCGCCTCCAGGAGGAGCTCGACGCCGCCAACGCCTGGGAGCTCGACTCGAAGATCGAGCAGGCCATGGACGCGCTGCGCTGCCCGCCCGGCGACTGGCCCGTCACCAACCTCTCCGGCGGCGAGCGCCGCCGCGTGGCGCTGTGCAAGCTGCTGCTCGAAGCGCCCGACCTGCTGCTCCTCGACGAGCCCACCAACCACCTGGACGCCGAGTCCGTGCTCTGGCTGGAGCGCCACCTCGCCTCCTACGCCGGCGCCGTCATCGCCATCACCCACGACCGGTACTTCCTGGACAACGTCGCCGAGTGGATCCTCGAGCTCGACCGCGGCCGCACCTACCCCTACGAGGGCAACTACTCCACGTACCTGGAGAAGAAGGCCGAGCGCATGAAGGTGGAGGGCCGCAAGGACTCCAAGCTCCAGAAGCGCCTCAAGGACGAGCTCGAGTGGGTCCGCTCCAACGCCAAGGGCCGCCAGACCAAGTCCAAGGCCCGCCTCGGCCGCTACGAGGAGATGGCCGCCGAAGCCGAGAAGACCCGCAAGCTCGACTTCGAGGAGATCCAGATCCCGCCGGGCCCGCGCCTGGGCTCCACCGTCATCGAGGTCAAGGAGCTCGTCAAGGGCTTCGACGGCGAAACGCTCATCAACGGGCTGGACTTCAACCTGCCGCGCAACGGCATCATCGGCATCATCGGCCCCAACGGCGTCGGCAAGACCACCCTGTTCAAGACCATCGTCGGCCTCGAGGAGCCCGACTCCGGCATCGTGAACATCGGCGGCACGGTCGACATCTCCTATGTGGACCAGAACCGGTCGGGCCTCGACGGCGACAAGTCCGTGTGGCAGGTCGTCTCCGACGGCCTCGACTACCTCATGGTCGGCAAGGTCGAGATGCCTTCGCGCGCTTACATCGCCGCGTTCGGCTTCAAGGGCCCGGACCAGCAGAAGCCCACCAAGGTCCTCTCGGGCGGCGAGCGCAACCGCCTGAACCTGGCGCTCACCCTCAAGCAGGGCGGCAACGTCCTCCTGCTCGACGAGCCCACCAACGACCTCGACGTCGAGACGCTCTCCAGCCTGGAGAACGCGCTCCTGGAGTTCCCCGGCTGCGCCGTCGTGATCTCCCACGACCGGGCCTTCCTCGACAAGGTCGCCACCCACATCCTCGCCTGGGAGGGCGAGGGCGAGGACGGCCTGCCGAAGTGGTTCTGGTTCGAGGGCAACTTCGACTCGTACGAGAAGAACAAGGCCGAGCGCCTCGGCCCCGAGGCCCTGAACCCGCACCGGGTCACCCACCGGAAGCTCACCCGGGACTAGGCATGGCGCGCTTCAAGACCGACGTCCCGCTGCGCTGGTCGGACATGGACGCCTTCGGGCACGTGAACAACAACCAGTTCATGGTCCTGCTCGAAGAGGCCCGGGTCGCGATGATGTTCTCCGCCGCCGCGGAATCCGGCATCCCCGGGTTCCGCGAAGGCGTCGTCGTCGCGCGCCACGAGGTCGACTTCCTGCTGCCGGTGACCGTGCCGGCCCAGACCCGCGTCGAGCTCTGGGTCGAGCGGATCGGGAACTCCTCGTTCTCGTTCGCCTACGAGCTCACCGCGAACGACAAGCTCGCGCTGCGCGCCAAGACCGTGATGGTGCCCTTCGACATCGTCTCCCAGCGGCCTCGGCGCATCACCGCCGAGGAGCGGGCGTACCTCGAGCAGTGGACCGACTAGACCGCAGATGCTGATCCTTCTATGAACCAGGCGACTACCGCCGGGGACGACGCGGCCTTCGCCGCGCGCGCCGCCAGGCTCGACCCCGACACGCTCGTGCTGGCGCAGGGCGGCCGCTTGTGGGCCGCCCTGCCCTTCGGGGTCCTCGCCGTCCGCGAGGCCGCGACGACCCTTCCTGAGGGCCTGTACCGCGCCGGGGACCTCGCCGCCGGTTCACCGGTGGAGCGGCCCGCCGCCGAGTGGCGCGGGCGCCTCCCGAAGCAGCCGTGGGCCACGGTTGAATCCGTTCCGGCCGCCGATATCGCCGACATCGACCGCAAGGCCGCGCAGGCGCTGCGGGAGCGGCGCGGCCAGGGCATCGGCGACCGGCGCCTGCGCGACGCCATGCTCGACCACGTCACCCTCCGCGTCGAGCACGACGGCCGGATCTACCCGGTCGAGTTCCGGCTCGTCGCCGGGGTGTGCCGGATGGGCTTCCTCGGCGCGGACCCCGTGCGGGTCCTCAAGGCGGGCCGCCGCATCGGCCTCGCCGCCACCTACGGCACCGTCTGGGACAGGGACCGCGGCCTCCCGATGCTGTGACCGATTCGGAACACTGGGTAACCGTCGCTCCGATCGGTGACGGATACCCGACGTCCGGAGGATGGGATTGCCCTTCCCGTTCTGATACATATGAAACCGGTGACAGTACCCCGTTCGCGCCTGCGAACAAACGCTCGACGGTTCATACTTTTAGTCAGGATTAGTTGACGGTTGTGCCATGTCGGTCCCGAGCCCTAGTCTGCTCACTGGATCACGACGTAACTTGGCTATGCCCCGCGAAGCACAACCAATCACATCCAATGGTTCAGCTCAGCATGAATGCCAACGTATTACCCAACACTGCCAGTGATTCGCATTTTGGGTGGGAAGGCGGACAACACCATGGCATGGTGGCGCAGCAGAAAACGCGACGCACAGCAAGAGTCGATCGCCGAGGCGGTCGCCGAGGCCGACAGCGAGCTCGGCGGAGCCGCAGAGCGCGCCCAGGCGCGCGGCAGCCAGCCGAGCGCGGTCCCGAACCCGCGCGCCGAGAGGCACGAGGACACCGAGCTCGACACCGAGGAGCTCGAAGTCGACCTCGAGTTCGCCTCCCGAGAGCTGCGTCACGAGCTCACCGCGGAACAGCTCCTGCTCGGCCCCGAGCACGAGCAGATCTCCGAGGTCGACCGCTGGCACCTCATCAAGCGCGACCTCGAGGAGATCGACCCGGACTTCATCACCGACCTGGAGCAGATCGCCGCCGACGCGGTCGCCCAGGAGACCGATGAGGCCGCGCCGCTCGACTCGGACCGCATCATCGCGTCCCTGAAGAACCTCGACATCCGCTACCTCGTCGACGAGAACGGCGGCATCGTGGCCCTCTGGGAGCGCCACATCGTCCAGGTCCGCGCCGAGGGCCCCGACGCCGATATCCTGGTGCTGCGCGCCCGCGCGTACCAGACCGTCCCGCGCGAGTGGGCCGAGCGCGGCTACGCGGCCATGAACGAGTGGAACCGCACCCGCCGCTTCCTCAAGGCCTACCTCGGCGAGCCGACCGACTCGGGCGCGCTCCCGGTCTTCGGCGAGATCCAGGTCCCCGTGCGCCCCGGTATCACCACCGCGCTGCTTGAAGAGCTCATCGACTGCGGCACTGCGATCTCGGGCACGTTCGTCGAGTGGCTCGAAGGCGAGCTGTTGTAGACCCTGCCGGTCTGACCGTTGTGCACCGCCCCGGGCTCCGAAAGGACCCCGGGGCGTTCGCTTTGAGCAGGTGCGATTCGCTTTGGGCCGGTACGATCATGAGGAACCCCCACCTCCAAATTGGATAGGAGACCCCATGACTCCCGAACCCCAACCCCAGCCCCCCGAGCCCACAGGCGCCACTTCCGGCCCCGAACCCCAAGCGCCGCAAGCGGCCCCGCCCCAGCCGCCCGCGCAGCCCTCCGTCTTCACCGGCGAGGCCGACGCCACCGTCAAGGTCGTCCCCGGCGGCGCCCCGCAGCCCGCCGCAGCGCCCCAGGCCGCCGCCGCCAGCGACGACTTCCTCACGGAGGCACAGGCACCCGTCCCCGCCGCCGGTGCCCCGGTGCCGCCCGCCCCGGCGAGCGCCATGCCGCAGGCGAACCTCTCGTCACCGACGACCGCGATGCCGCAGACGACGCTCCCCTCGCCGGTCCCGCCGCCCGCCCCGGGCTACTCGATGACCCCGCCGCCGATGGGCCCGCCCACCGGCATGCAAGGCGTGGTGCCCGCCGGTCCGCCTCCCGGCATGCCGACCGGGCCGATCCCGATGCCGATGGCCCCCCGCAAGCCCCGCAACAAGGCCGCGATCGCCTTCGCGGTCATCGCGGCCGTGCTCGCGGCGGTCGCGGTCACTTTCGGCATCCTCTTCTCGGAGAAGACGAACGAGTTCGACGACCAGGCCGAGCAGCTCGAAGCCGTCGAGACCGAACGCGACACGCTCGAAGACGAGATCGTCGCCCTCCAGTTGGAGCGCGACACCCTCCAGGCGGACGCCGACGCCCGCCAGGCCTGCTCCGACGCGCTCGACGCCTTCATCGCCGACGACTACCCGGGCACGGTCGACAGCTTCGAGGACTTCGCCAGCGCCGAGTACCTGGACTGGGCCACGGCCCACGACGAGCTCTTCCGCGAGGTCGAGCGCCAGTGCCTCGCCTGACCTGAGGACAGACGAAGAACGGAGCGGCGGGGAAACCCGCCGCTCCGTTCTCACGTTCAGTTCTCTTGGCCCGTAACGGGACCTACTCGTTGCGCATGCTGCGCGCAAGCTTCATTCGTTCCTCATGAAGTCTGCCGCGCGCTCCATGTACTCCCACATGACCTGGTCGTACTCGGGCGGCAGCGCCACCTCGTCCATCGCGGCGCGCATGCACTTCAGCCACGCGTCGCGCTCGCGCACGCCGATCGTGAACGGGTTGTGGCGCATCCGCAGGCGCGGGTGGCCCCGCTCCTCGGAGTACGTGTGCGGCCCGCCCCAGTACTGCTCCAGGAACATCTGCAGCCGCCGCGCGGCCGGGGCCAGGTCTTCCTCGGGGTACATCGGCCGCATGACCGGGTCCTCGGCCACGTGCGCGTAGAACGCGCTCGTCAGGCGCTCGAAGGTCGCCTCGCCGCCCACAGCCTCGTAGAAGGACTGCGTGGGCGCAGGCTGTCCGGTCGGCGTCAAAGCCACTACGGCTCGCGGGCTGTCACTAGGCATCTCCCAATCGTGCCAAGGGCGGGACCGGCTGTGAAGCCGATCCGGCACGCGTCACACCGAATGGGCTCTATATCACCTCGAAAGCGCGGTACTTACGGTGTGGTCCCGGCCGCGCCCGCCGCACCGGCGGCCCCGCCGTTCGCGACCGTGCGCGGCACGTAGATCCGCCCGCTCGACGCGATGTCGATGATCCCGGCCGCCCGCAGCGCCTCGGTGACGCGCAGCCGCAGCTCGCGGCCCGCCGCCCACTGCTGGTCGGAGGTGGTCCGCACGCCCAGGCGCACCTTGATCTCGTCGATGGTGATGGCGATCGGGCCGAGGTACTCGGGTGCCTTGAGGATGTGGGTGCTCCACTCGTCCTCCTCGACGAACTCCTCGGCGACCTGCGTGATGATCTCCCCGGCGCGGTCGATGTCGACCGTGGGCGGCAGCGGTGTGTCCACGACCACGTACGCCCAGCTCTGGCTGGAGTTGCCGACGCGCAGGATCTGGCCGTTGCGGACGTACCACAGTGTCCCGTCGAGCGACCGCAGCGTGGTCACGCGCAGGCCCATGTCGACCACGGTGCCCTGGGCGTCGCCGACGTCGACGTTGTCGCCCACGCCGTACTGGTCCTCGATGAGGATGAAGATCCCGGCCAGGTAGTCCTGCACGAGGTTCTGGGCGCCGAAGCCGATCGCGATGCCCGCGATGCCCGCGCTGGCGAGTATCGGCGCGAGGTTCACGTTGAAGGCGCTGAGCACGAGCATGAACGCCACGGTGAAGATGACGATCCCTGCGACGTGCTGGAGCACGCCCGTGAGGGTCTCGGCCCGCTTGTCGCTGCGGTCGCCGAGGAGCTCGTCGCGGCGGGCGTTGCCCGAGCCGAGCTTGTCGGCGAGCTCGGCGATCGACTGCGGGCCCTTGAGCGAGGTGACCTGCTTGATGATGCGGCCGATGGCGCGGTTGACCAGCCAGCGCAGGAAGAACGCGACCAAGATGATGAGCAGGACCTGCCCGATCTTGTCGATGACCGCGCCGCCGTCCACGGCGAAGTTCCTGTTCTCGGTGATGCTGTACAGCACCGAGCACGAGTTGAAGCCCGGGTCGCAGGGAGAGGTCTCCTCGGCGGTGGCGGCTAGCAGTTCCACGTTCGTCCTTCTCAAGGTCATCTAGGCGCGGTCGCAGTGTTCACGCCTCGCGGGCACCCTTACCGACGTCCGTCCGATCCGGTGTCGTCCCGGGCCCGCACAGACGATATTCGCGTGTCATTGAAGATCCCACGGAACCAGGGTGCAATTTTCTGAGATTTAGGTCAAACTTGTGGGGACCGATGGCTTGGAGGTACGTCACCGTGATAGGTCCTCGACATAGGAGCGCGCTCGACAGCGGCGACCCTTCCCCAGGGGTGCTCCCGAATCTCTTCACGCACAACGCGGCCACGCTGGGCTCCGCCCTCGTCCTGAACCAGAGTTACGAGCCGCTGTGCGTGATACCAGTCAGGCGGGCGGCGGTGCTGCTGCTCACCCGGAAGGCCGAAACCGTCACTCCTGGTGACGGTTTTCTGCGCTCTGAATCCATGCACATCCCCGTCCCTTCGGTGGTCCGGCTCAACCGCTACGTGCCGATCCCCAGGCAGGTCGGGCAGAGCCCGTCGCGGCGCGGCGTGTTCGCCCGGGACGACTGGCGGTGCGTGTACTGCAACGCGTCGGCCGAGACCATCGACCACGTGGTGCCCCGCTCGAAGGGCGGGACCCACACGTGGGACAACGTCGTGGCGGCGTGCGCCCCCTGCAACCACCGCAAGAGCGACAAGACCCTGGCCGAGCTCGGCTGGCGCCTGCCCCGGGTGCCCCGGCCGCCTTCGGGCTGGCAGCTGCGCGGCTTCCGCGGCCAGCGCCGTCCCGACCCGGCGTGGGAGGCCTGGCTGCCCCGCCACGGGAAGGAGCGCGCCCGGCTCTCGTAAAAGGGTGCTCGACACCATCGGACGAACGGGGCCCGTCGACGGTCATGCGACTGTCGGCGGGCCCCGTTCGTGCGTTTGCGTTGCCGCACCAACGCTTTCGGGCGCTGTGCGACCGGGTGCACGGAGTTACCACCTGCGGCGATGTGAGGGGCGTAATTGGATTAGTCTGAGGGGCATGGTGACGGCGTGCGCTTGCCGGATCGCGAGTCCGCCGGGTCACCTGTAACGAAAGCTAGGGGAGCAACATGAATTTCCAGGACTGGCTGATACTTTTCGGCGCCCCGATCCTGGTCGTGGTCGCGGTCTTCGCCCTGATCTTCCTTCGGCACCCGAGGCCGCAGTCCCGCTACCGCACGGGCGAGCCCTACAACTTCAAACCGGTGTGGTTCGTCGCCCGCAATGGCGCGGTGGCAGGCGAGTCCGGCTTGGCCGAACTCGAGTCCGGCGCCCACGGCGCCGAGACCGTCGCCAGTGGACCCAAGGGAGGCTCGCATGGCAAGTGGTAACCAGGTGGCGATCGTCGAGGGCGTCGACAAGAGCCCCGAAGACGTCAAGCCCGCCATCCTCGAAGGCCCGTTCGACACCCGCGAGCTGCTGCACATCGACGAGGCCCTCTCCGTGGCCGAGCGCGACGGCGGCGGCATGCACTACAGCGTCTACGTCGGGCCCCTGCACGACCCGGTCCGTGGCGCGGCCGAGGCCCTGCACGACAGGCTCGCCGACCCGGACCGCTCGATCCTCATTGCCGTCTCGCCCGAGCAGCGGCAGCTGGAGATCGTGACGGGCAAGCTCGCCCAGGAGAAGGTCCCGGACCGCTCCGCCGCCCTCGTGGTCTTCTCCATGGAGGCCGCGTTCGGCGCCGGGCAGCTCGCCGGGGGCATCATCACCGGCCTGCGCATGCTCGCGGAGACCGCCTCGAGCCGCTAGACCCACGCAGCATTGCGGCCCGGAAGCTCCTGCTTCCGGGCCGCTTTCATGTCTTTACTTCTTCTTGCCCGCGTCTTCCGGGAACTGGTGTTTGAGCAGGTCATCGGCCTCGGTGAGCTCGAGTTTCCCGATGAACTCGACCCATGAGAGCGAGTCGGCGACGGTCTCGCGGATCGACAGGATCGTCGTCCCGGGGATGCGCATCGTCAGCGTCGCGGGGGAGCCGATGTGCTTCTGGGCCAGGACCGCCTCGGTCGGCTGGCCGTTGAGGCCCTTCGCGAGCTCGAACACCGCCGACTCGTTCTCCTTGGCCTTCGGCACCCACTCCATGTCGCGCTTGAGTATCAGGGCCGCGCCGACGGTCTTGCCGCCGGACTCGCCGCTGTAGGTCAGCACGATCCGGTTCGCGTCCCCGCGCGCGCTCGACAGGCTCCACGCCGCGTCGGTGACGTCCACGAGCTGCCCCTGGAAGCGCCGCACCGAGTTGCGGGCCTGCTTCGCCTGCCGCCGGTCGGCCAGCGGCTTCGCGACGACCCGGCACACCACGACGAGCGCGGCGAGGACGAGCACGCCGATGCCCACGGCCGCCACCTCGTGGAGCCCCGCGTCGATGGACCAGATGATCGACATCGGCACGAGCACGCCCGAGGCGAGGCCGAGGAGCGGTTTCAGCCAGAACGGCCCGCTCCCGGTCGGCACGCGCAGCGGCGCCATCAGCCCGATCACGGCCGCCACGACCAGCGCGATGCCGACGAGCTCGGGCGCGGGCACGTCGTACCGGCGCAGCCAGTCGACGGCCCACCAGGCCAGGAAGCCCGAACCGATGAGCACGGTCGGGATGAGCAGTACGACGGCGAACATCAGCTGCTGCGGCTGCGGCCGGGTGCGCGAGGCGAGCACAGGCCCGAGCAGCAGGAGCGGCAGGACGATCCCGAACAACGCGACCAGGGTGGCGCTCAGGACGGCCACCGGCAAAAGCGCGGACAAGACGTCTCTCCTCTAGTTTGAGCAGGCGCAGGATCGCCCGGGAGGCACAAGGGGTGGAACACGGCGAGCTTATCAACGGCGCGAGAAGCGCTCGGGGCTCCGGGACCTCCGCTGTGCGCGGCGGCCCCGGAGCCCCGATGAGACCCGTTCCGGTGTTAAGCGGACTTGTCCAGTTCCCGGCCCTTCAGGGCGCGGGCGATGTCGGCCCGGCCCTCGGCGACGCCGCGCTTGACCGGCGCGGGCCGGTCCTCCGCGAGCCAGCCGTCGAGCACTTCGAGCGTCTCGGTCTCGATCAGGTTCGACGGGAACGCGAGCTTGGAGAACTCGACGGCCTGCTGCGCGCCCAGCTTCTCCCACAGCTCCGGCACCGCGTCCAGGTACGGGCGCAGGTACGGGCGCACGAGGTCGGCCTGGTCGAGCGGCGCGAACCCGAGCATCGAGGACCGGCGGACCCAGTTCTCGGAGTTCGGGTCGGTGATCCGCTCCCAGGCGCGCTGCTTCGCCTCCGCGTCCGGGACGACCGCGCGGGCGATGATCGCCAGGCGCTGGCCGTCGGCGGTCGAGTCGCGGTCGAGCTCGGTGTCGATGGCGTCCTCGGGGACGGCCCCGTTGCCGACGAGCCCGGTGAGCAGGGCCCACCGCAGGTCGGCGTCGACGGCCAGGCCCTCGGGGACCCCGTTGCCTTCGAGCCACGCGGCGATGCGGGCCAGGTCGGCCTCGGACCGAGACGCGGACGCGTAGGCCTTCGCCCACGAGCGCTGCGGGTCCGAGCCCGGCGCGGCGGCCTCCATCGCGGCCTTCGCGGCCTGCGCCCAGGACTCGCGCAGCTCGGCGCGGTGCGCCGGGTCGGCGTAGGCGAGCGCCCCGGCGACCTGCCGCTGCGCGACGGTGACGATGTTGATGTCGCCCTCGGTGGTCAGGCTCTTGACACCGAGCTGCACGAACTGCGTCGCGGTCAGTTCGGCGTCGCGCAGCATGTCCCACGCGGCGGCCCAGATGAGCGCGCGGGCGAGCGAGTCCTCGAGCGCCGAGGTGTGCTCGACGGCCGTGGCCAGGCTCCGCTCGTCCAGGCGCAGCTTCGCGTACGTCAGGTCGTCGTCGTTGAGCAGCAGCAGATCCGGCTGCTTCACGCCCGCGAGCTCGGCGATCTCGGTGGCTTCGCCCGTGACGTCGACTTCGATCCGGTCGCGGCGCTTGAGCACGCCGTCCTCGAGGTCGTACAGGCCGATCGCGATGCGGTGCGTGCGGTGCGTCGGGTGCTCGGCCGGGACCTCCTGCAGCACAGTGACCTTGGTGTAGTTGCCGTCCGCGTCCACGGCCACATCCGGGCGCAGGGTCGAGACGCCCGCGGTGCGCAGCCACGTGTCCGCGAAGTCCTTCAGCGGCTTGCCGCTCGCGGCCTCCAGCTCGCCGAGCAGGTCCGAGAAGACCGCGTTCCCGAACTGGTGCTTCTCGAAGTACGCGCGCAGGCCCGCCAGGAACGGGTCGATGCCGACGTAGGCGACGAGCTGCTTGAGGATCGAGGCGCCCTTGGAGTAGGTGATGCCGTCGAAGTTGGCCTGGATCTCCTCGGTGTCACCGGCGGCGGTGTAGACCGGGTGCGTGGTCGGCTGCTGGTCGGCGCCGTAGCCCCAGTTCTTGCGCGCCGACAGGAACGTCGTCCACGCGCCGTCGAACCGGGTGGCCTCGACGTTCGCCCAGTGGGAGGCCCACTCCGCGAAGGACTCGTTGAGCCACAGGTCGTCCCACCAGCGCATCGTCACCAGGTCGCCGAACCACATGTGCGCCATCTCGTGCAGGATCACGTTCGCGCGCTGCTCCAGCTCGAAGTCGGTGACCTGCGAGCGGAACAGGAACGAGGCCTCGGCGATGGTGACGCAGCCGAAGTTCTCCATCGCGCCGAAGTTGTACTCGGGCGCGAAGACCTGGTCGTACTTCGCGAGCGGGTACCGCACGCCGAAGTGCTCGTGGAAGTGGTCGAAGCCCTGGCGGGTGACCTCGAAGACCCCCTCGGGGTCCAGGTAGTCCTTCATGGACTGGCGGCAGTACAGGCCCATATCGATCCCGTCGTGCACCTCGTGCACCCCCACATAGGGGCCCGCGCAGATCGCGGTGATGTACGGGCTCATCCGCACCGACTGCTCGAACAGCGTCACCTTCAGGTTGACGGCCTCGACCACGGTCTCCGCCTCGGCGGGCATGTTCGAGATCACGGTCCAGTGCTTCGGGGTGCGCACCTGGAACGTGAACGCGGCCTTCAGGTCCGGCTGGTCGAAGCACGCGTACACGCGCTGCGCGTCGGCGACCTCGAACTGCGAGTAGAGGTACGTCTCCTTGTCGACCGGGTCGGTCATCCGGTGCAGGCCCTGCCCGTCGGTCGAGTACGCGAAGACCGCGTTCACCACCAGCTCGTTCTCGGCCGCGAGACCGGTGATCCTCAGCCCGTCCTTGGGGTCGTAGAGCGTGATGTCGACGGGCTCGCCGTTGAGGTAGGCCTCCTCGATGCGCTCGGCGGCGATCTCGATGAACGTCTCCGCACCCGGTTCGGTGCAGGAGAACTTGACGGCGGTGCGCGAGCCGAAGGTGTCGCCCTGCTCGTGCCCGGTGAGGTCGAGCTCCACGGTGTAGGACTCGACGTGGAGCAGCTCAGCGCGACGCTGAGCTTCGTCTCGAGTGAGAATGTGCGTTGCCGCCACAGTGCCTCCAGTCAGGGATCTTTGGATATGAAAGAAGTGTGTCACATCTCGGGAGTTCACTCGGCGGCCACGTCACCGATGAACAGGGTCGATTACGCTCGTGGCGTGACTGCTGCACACCCGATCGACCAGGCCTGGCTTTCCACCGGGAGCACTGGTGCGAAGAACTACGACGAGTTCCCCGACGAATCCGAGATCACCCGGATCATCGAGGCGAACCCCGCGTCCATGCTGGGCGTGGAGATGCCCGCGCACACGCCCGAGGCGGTGGCCGCCGGACTGACGTTCGAGCAGGCCCTGCCCGCCGCGGCCGAGCGCCTCGCCGCCCTGAAGGAAGCCGGGCGCTTCGCCGCGTTCGGCGACGTCGCGGTCGCCTACCGGATCTCCGGCGGCGAGGAGCCCACCGCCTACGGCGTGTTCTGCCTCGTCGACACCGCCGAGATCTCCTCCTCCGCCGAGGAGCCCGGCAAGGTCATCCGCAACGAAGACGTCTTCATCGAGAAGGTCAAGCAGCGCAACGAGCTCAACCAGCGCCTGCGCCACCTGCTCAGCCCCGTCCTGCTGCTCCAGTCGAGCCGCGGCGAGGAACTCCACGCCGCCATCGAGACCGCCATCGCGGGCGCGGGCGAGCCCGTCGCCACCGATGTCGACGAGGCCGGGCGCGCGCACGAGATCTGGGCGATCGGCGGCGACGCCGGCGAGGCCCTGACCGCGCTGGCCGGGGACGGCGACCTCATCGTCGCCGACGGCAACCACCGCTCGCTGGCCGCGCAGGTCGGCGAGCTCGACCGGTTCCTCGCGGTGATCACCACCCCGCAGTCGGTCGTCATCCGCCCCTACCACCGCCTCGTCAAGGGCCTGCCCGGCTCGGCCGCGCAGCTGGTGGAGCAGATCGGCCAGATCGGCGCGAGCGTCATCGAGACCGACGGCCCGCCCGAGACGCCTTCCGAGGGCGGCACCGTGGTCGTCTACGGCCAGGGCCGCACCTGGGAGATCGCGTTCCCGGCCGTCGAGGGCTCGGTCGTGGACCGCCTCGACCACACGCAGGTCGAGAACGAGGTCTTCACCGGCCTGCTCGGCTGGGACGCGGGGGACAAGCGCATCACGTACGTGGGCGGCGACTACCCGGCGTCGTGGCTCGCCGCGCAGGTCGACGCGGGCAAGGCCGACCTGGCGGTCCTCATCGCCCCGGTCACCGTGCCCGACTTCATCGACGTGAACCTCCAGCGGCTGAAGATGCCGCGCAAGTCGACCTGGTTCGTGCCCAAGGCCCGCGCCGGTCTCGCCATCGTCGAGCTCCCGAAAGGCTAAGGTCCCATCGTGCGCATTTATCTCGCCTCCGACCACGCGGGCCTCGAACTCAAGGACCACCTGGTGAAGCACCTGGGCGGCCGCGGTTTCGAGGTCGTCGACGTGGGCCCGCACCAGTACGACGCCGAGGACGACTACCCGCCGTTCTGCCTCAACGCCGCTTCGCAGGTCGTCGCGGACAAGGGGAGCCTCGGCATCGTGATCGGCGGCTCCGGCAACGGCGAGCAGATCGCCGCGAACAAGGTCCCGGGCTGCCGCGCGGCCCTGGCCTGGAGCGTGGAGACCGCGAAGCTCGGCCGCCAGCACAACGACGCGAACGTGGTCGCCATCGGCGGCCGCATGCACTCGCTCGACGAGGCGACGAGCTTCGCCGACGCGTTCGTGGACGAGGCCTTCTCCGGCGCCGAGCGCCACCAGCGCCGCATCGACATGCTCACCGAGTGGGAGTCCACCCACGAGCTTCCCGAACTGCCTTAAGCGGCAACGAAAGCTGTGAAGGGCCCGGGCATCCGCCCGGGCCTTTTCCGTCGGCGAATACCAGGAGAATTCGGCACATCGGATCTGGAGTAATTGGACGGGTGTTGGTAGCGTCAACACATGTCTAAGGGTCTTCGCGTTCTCCTGCACCTCCTCCAGCTGCTGGCGCTCCTCGGCGCCCTCTGGTACCTGTCTTTCAGCTTCCGCAACGCCTACTTCGATTTCGGACTGAGCGACGGCGAGATCCAGCACCTCAACACCTGGATCATCGGTCTCACGGTCCTGTCGATCGCGCTTTCGCCTTCCCTGTGGTCGCTCGCCCGCGGCAGCCAGGTCGCCCCCGCCCAGCAGCCCGCCGGGACGTTCGACCGAGTCCAGGTCACGCCCGTCCCGTCCCAGCCGCAGCAGCAGCCCGGCGGCGTGTTCGAGCCGATGAACAGCGCGATCGCGCCCGCGCCGCCCGCCAGCTCGTACGGACAGCCCTCCGCGGGCGGCATCACGCCGACCTCGTCGCCGCAGGCCGGGAGTCCGTGGAACACGGGGCGCTGACCCGTTCAACGCGGGTACGGGTTGCTCGCTGAGACGATGCGAACAGCGCCGCCTCTGGGGGCCGTGGAGGGTGGGTTCCGGGCGTTACGCTATTGGCTCGGACTTATTCATCGCGAAGGACCACTTCATGTCGAACGCCACCGTCGACCTCGTCTGCGGCCCGGCCGACCCCCTGCCGGGGTCTGAGCAGAGCTACCGGCTGACCGGCCTGCTCGGCTCGGGCGGGCAGGCCGACGTGTACCAGGCCGTCCGCGTCTCGGCCGGGGTCGCCTCGGCGCCCCTGAGCGTCAAGGTCCTGCGCCTCAACCCGGGCGACACGCGCGAGCACCAGTTCCGGTCCTGGGACAAGGGCGACGCGGTCCTCATGGACCTCCACGGCCGGAACGTGGGCGCGATCTGCCGCCGCATCGACGCGTTCTACGGCCGCCTGCCGCACCCGCCCGGCCAGGCCCCGAGCGGCGAGCCCGTCCCGTTCCAGGTCCTCGAATACCTGCCCGGGCACGACCTGCGCCAGCTGCTGCAGTGGCGTCTCGGCCGGGTCGACGCCGCCCGCACCCTCAAGTCCGTCGCCGAGGTCATGCAGGCGATGCACCACCCGCCCGCGGGCGCGCACCCAGTGCTGCACATGGACCTCAAGCCCGCGAACGTGATCATCGGCCCCGACGGCTCGGCGAAGGTCATCGACTTCACCGGAGCCCGCTACTACACCCCGGCGCACCTGACCACGATCGCGTACACCCGCGAGACCGCCGGACCCGAAGCGCACCAGGGGACCGTCGGTCCCTCCTACGACGTGCACGGCTTCGGTTCGATCGCGTTCTACCTCGTCACGGGCGCGAGCGCCCGCACCGACTCGCCCGGCCAGGAGCAGACCGTGCCCTGGGCCCGGCTGCGCAAGCACCCGGTCCTGGAGGCCAACGCGCGCCTGCGCGAGCTGCTGACCGCGACGCTCGACGACAACCCCCAGAACCGGCCCCGCACCGAGGAGCTGCCGCGCTGGATCGGCGAACTCTGCGCCGAAGTGACCCGCGCGAACCTCCCCGACCTCGGCGTCGACTGGAACACCCAGCACACCCGCGGCCTGCACTCGGTCCCCATGGGCGCCCCGATCGACTCGGCCGCGACCCGCCGCCTCGACCTCCCGCAAGCGCCGGTCGCGCCGCCCACGCAGGTCGCGCACACGGCCCCGCCCGCGGACAGCACCCGGGTGATGAAGGACGGCACCCGCGTCATGGAAGCGGGCGCCCCGAGTCCGGTGCGCGACAAGCCGGTCGCCGGCCGCGTCCGCGTCCCCGACCAGGCCCCGCACCAGGACAGCTACTCGCCCGGCCGCTCCGCCGGGCCGCCCCCCGGCCAGGGCCCGCTGCCGCGCCTGAAGCTCTCCCACGACCCTGAGGAACCGAGCGAACGCGAGCTCGACAAGGCCGACCGGCCGCCGCTGCTCGGCCCGCCCGGGTCGCTCTCGAAGGGCTTCGAGCTCTCCGTGATCGGCGGCCTGTTCTCGCTCATCATGTGGCTCATCTGGGCCATCTCGCAGGGCATGGACACGCTGCGCACCCAGGTCTTCAGCTATCTGTTCGTGCTCGCCGTGGCCGTCGGCCTGTTCTTCCTGGTCCGCGTCGCGGGCGGCATCCTGTGGGGCCGCTGGCTGCATACCAAACGCAAGTCGGCGCGCCTCGCCCACCTGGCGACCGGGGTCTTCCTGTTCATGGTCGGCATGAGCTACCTCGACCAGCTCAGCTGGGACTGGATCTCACTTGATTTCGGCTGGTTCGACTGGATCACCGACCTCTTCGGAGAGTGACGGATCGTTCGCCTACCGTGCGGAACGTTTCACGACTTCCCATGGAACTTCGAGACTTTCTCCAGCGCCTGTGAAGTGATCGCAACTACGATTTCCGATAATGAACGCCGCGGGAATCTTGCCTGATTTTCCGACTCCCGCAGTGCAACCGCATTGGGCGGATCAGGCGTCTAGCTAGACGACAAGATCCCCCTGGAACCCGGAAAGGCATTGAGATGACCGCATTGACATCGGTCGGTGCCGCAGCTCTCACCCCTGAGCAGCGTGAAGCCTTCGATCGCGACGGCTATCTGATGATCCGCGGCGCGCTCGACGCCGACGATCTCAAGCGTTGCAACGACGCTCTGGACCGCGTGTACGAGATCGAGAAGGAAGCGGGGCGGCTCAGCCCTGAAGGCGCGATGCACCGCCTCGACGCCGTCACTTCCTGCCCGGAACTCGCGTTCCTGCTCAACCACCCCAAGACCTTCCACTACGTGTGGTCGATCCTGGGCTGGAACTTCCACGTCTACCACTCGCACGTGGACAAGCACCCGCCGATCGCCGGGAAGCGCCCGTTCCGCTTCGAATGGCACCAGGACGGCGGCCGCCAGAACCGCGAGACCGAGACCGATCCGCGCCCGCGCCTGTCGGTCAAGCTCGCGTACTTCTTCACCGACCTCGCCGAAGAGGGCCGCGGCAACACCAAGATCATTCCCGGCTCCCACAAGTGGAACCGGATCGACGGCCCGCCGCGCCGCGACATGGAGTGGCCCGACCCCGAAGGCGCCATCGAGGTCACCGGCAACGCCGGCGACGTCATGTTCTTCGACCGCCGCATCTGGCACGCCCGCAGCGACAACTACTCGGACCTGACCCGCAAGGTCGCGTTCTTCGGGTTCACGCCGCGCTGGATCCGCGCCCGCGACCTCGTCGAGGACCTGCCGAACCAGGACTGGTGGAACGACCTCGACCCGGTCCAGCAGCAGATGCTCGGCGGCCACATGGCCACCGGCGACCACGGCTGGGGCCACTGGCCGAAGGAGACGCCGCTGTACAACTGGCTCGCCGAGCGTGACCTCCTCGACCCGGATTACCCGCCGCTGCGCCCGTAAGGGCCCGCACGTGGCAGGCTGACCGCATGAGCACCACTGACGCCGACCTCGCGCGCGACATCTTCAACCGCTCGCACCTGACCGGGGAGTTCACCCTCCGGTCCGGTGTGGTCGCGCACGAGTACTTCGACAAGTACCTGTTCGAGTCCGACCCGGTCCTGCTGCGGCGCATCGCCGAAGCGCTGGCGCCCCTGGTGCCTGCGCACGGCGTGGACGCGCTGGCGGGCCTGGAGACCGGCGGCATCCCCATCGTCACGATGCTGTCGCAGGTGACGGGCCTTCCGGCCCTGTTCGTGCGCAAGGAGGCCAAGACCTACGGCACGTGCCGTCTGGCCGAGGGCGGCGAGGTCGAGGGCCGGAAGCTGTTCATCGTCGAGGACGTCATCACTTCGGGGGGCGCCGTGCTCGACGCCGTGTCGGAGCTGCGGAACCGGGGCGGGATCGTCGAGGGCGGCGTGTGCGTCATCGACCGCGAGTCGGGCGGGTTGAAGAACCTGGCCGACATCGACGTCCAGATCAACGCGCTGTTCACGATGACCGAGCTGAAGGCCGCTGGAGCGAACTAAAGCGATACGAAAGGGGCCGGACGAGTGATCGTCCGGCCCCTTTCGCTGTGCCTCTTACCTGGCCCAGAGCCAGATCTCGGAGCCCTTCGGGTGCTCGCTGCCCGCTTCGAGGGACTGGTCGAACACAGTGCCGGTGAACCAGATCTGCGCGGTCTTCACCTCGAAGCCGAGGTCTTCGAGCTCCTTGGTGGCGTCCTCGATGTCCATGCCGGTGACGTCGGGGACCTCGACCGGTTCGGGGCCGTCGCTGACGACGAGGTCGACGGTGTCGCCCGGTCCGGCCGGGGCCTCCCCGGCCGGGGTCTGCGAGATGACGAGCCCGGCGTCGATGGTGTCGCTGTGGCTGCGGGTGACCTCGCCGATCGCGAGCCCTTCGCCTTCGAGCGCGGTCACGGCCGCGTCCTCGGTCTGGCCCACCACGTCAGGGACGGTGAGCGGCGGGAAGCCGTCGGAGACGTAGAGCGTCACCGGCGTCCCGGCCTTGACCTCCTCGCCCGCGGCCGGGTCGGTGCGGGTGACCTCGCCCGCCTTGATATCGACGCTGTACTCGCGCTCGACCTGCACCTCGGCGTCGAACGCGGCAAGTTCCTCCAGGGCCTTGTCTTCGGTCATCCCGGTCAGGTTCGGCACCTGGTACCGTTCCGGCCCTTGCGAAATGACGACGGTGATGGTGGAGCCGCGCCTGATCCTGTCGCCCACGCCCGGGTCCTGCGAGACGATCCCGCCGACGGGCACGCTCTCGCTGTAGCCGTCCACGAGGTCGACCTCGAAGCCCTGCTCCTCGGCGTACGCCTCGACGCTCTCGCGGCTCTGGTCGAGCAGCGACGGCGTGGCCGTGTACCGGCCGATCCCGATCCACCACCCGGCGGCGGCGACGCCGACGAGCAGCACGGCGATGAGCCCGAGCGTCGACAGGGCCTTCCACGACCGCTTGGCCTTCGGCGGCTCGACGACCATGGTGGTCTGCACGACCCGGGTGGGCCGCGGAACCTTCCCGGTGCTGCCCTTCGCGGGCCGCACGTCGATCGCCTGGAGCCTGCGGAGGAACGCCCCGGCGTCGACCGGGCGCGAGCCGGGCCGCCGCGAGGCCGCCGCGAGCACCAGTTCTGCGAGCCCGTCCGGCACGTCAGGGGCCTTCACCTGCGGGGAGGGAACATCCTCGTCGACATGCCTGCGCGCCACGGCACCCGAGTCGGGGCCGTCGAACGGCACCTCGCCGGTCAGCAGCTCGTACAGGAGGATCGCGGTCGAGTACACGTCGCTCGCGGTCGTCGCGGGCTTGCCGTTCACCAGCTCGGGCGCCACGTACGCGGCGGTCGCGACGAGCGGGCCGCCGGTGTCGCGGTCGCCGTGGACCGCTTCGGCCAGACCGAAGTCCACCACTTTCACGCGGTCGCCCCGGCCGCCGTTCTTGAGCAGGATGTTCTCGGGCTTGATGTCGCGGTGCACGAGCCCGGCGTCGTGCGCGGCCTGGAGCCCGTCGAGGACCTGCCCGCACAGCTCCACGGCCTCGTCGAGGCGCAGGCGGCGCCGCCGGTTGAGCAGGTCGCGCAGTGTCGTGCCGGGCACGTACTCCATGACGACGTACGGCAGTCCCTCGTGGACGCCCTGGTCGAACACGGCCACCACGTTCGGGTGCGAGAGCCGCGCGATGGTCTTGGCCTCGTTGGCGAAGGCCTTCACGTCGAACCCCGCGACCGCGGCGTTCGTGATGATCTTCACCGCGACAGTGCGGTCGAGGCGCTCGTCCTGCGCCTCGTAGACGTCGGCCATCCCGCCGCGCGCGATGAGCCGCGTGAGCCGGTACCGGCCGTCGACCCGCGCGCCGGTCAGGTCCCCTGTCGTCGTTGTCAACCCGCACCTCCTACACCCTGCGATCAGTGTAAGAGCTTGAGCCGACGCTTACAGGACCTCTGCGCCGGGGAACACAGGCTTGTCGGGCGCCACAACGCCGAGCCGCTTCGTCGCCCGCGTCAACGCCACGTACAGGTTCCGCAGACCCGAAGCCGCGATCGCGTCGGGGTCGACGACGATGACGCTGTCGAACTCGAGTCCCTTGGCCTGCTTCACGGTGAGCACCGAGGCGTCCGCGATCCCGGCGAGGCCCGCGGCCCGCTCAGGCGTAGTCACGATCGCCACGCTGCCGTCGCCGACCGCCGCCTTCTCGGCCGCGACCAGCTCTTCGACCCGCTCGTCCAGGTCCACCTGGGCGATCTCCAGCCACGGCTGATGCCCCGATTCGCGCACCGAGCGCGGCCGCGCCGCCTGGACGTCGATCGAGTCGAGCACGCGCACCGCGACCTCCATGATCTCGGCCGGGGTCCGGTAGGACACCGTGAGCTGCTCGGCCCGCCAGTCGAGCCCGGAGGGCCCGAAGACCTCGCCCCAGCTCCTGGGCGCGGTCGGCCCGGCGGCCTGCGCCAGGTCACCGGCGACGGTGAACGAGCGCGTCACGCACCGCCGCAGCAGCGCCCGCCACTCCATAGGGGACAGCTCCTGGGCCTCGTCGACGATCACGTGCCCGAAGATCCAGCGCCGGTCCCGCGCGGCCCGCTCCGCCACGGAGATGAACGCCTCGTCCACCTGCCGGTCGCTCAGCCAGAACTCGTCGATCACGTCGGTGGCCTGCAGGATCTCCGACTCCTCGTCCTCGAAGTCGAACGAGGCCGAACCGGCCGCGATCGTCAGGACGTCCTGCGCGTACGCGATCTGCTCCGCCGTCAGCTCGCTCGCGCGCTGCTTCACCTCGATCTCGCCCAGGTGCTCAGCGGCCTCGTCGAGCAGCGCCACGTCCGCCTCGCTCCACCCGCCCGGCTCGCGCAGGAGCAGCGCCCGGTCCTCTTTCTTCAGCACCGCCGCCGCCGAAGCCAGCAGCTCACGAGACGAGAACAGGTCCTCCAGCAGCTCCTTGGCCGACAGCTGCGGCCACAGCACCTCGATCTGGCCCCGGATCACCGGGTCCGACGCGATCTCGACCGCGAACTGCGCCCGGTCCTCCAGGCCCAGCAGGTTCTCCCCGCCGAGCGGGTCCTCACCGATGATGTCCGCGTACTGGATCGCCAGGTCGGCGATCACCCGCTTGTGGAAGGTCTCGCGAGCCTCGTTGTGCGCCAAGCCGGTCTCGCGCGCCGCGTCCCGCGCCGCCGTGATCCGCTCCGGGCGCAGGAACAGCTCGTGCCCTTCGTAGTCCACCGGCACGGGCTCGCGCGGCACCACCTGGCGGTCGGCGACCGCGCTGGCGATGACCCCGGCCATCACGGCCCGGCCCTTCACGGCCGCCGCAGCCTCGGTCTCGGGGCGGTCGGCGACGACCCCTGGGAACAGCTGCGCGGGCGTGCGCAGCAGGACGTCGGTCTCGGCCAGGCCCGGCAGGACCTCGGAGATGTACCGCAGGAACTGCTTGCCGGGGCCGATGATGAGGACGCCCTGGCGCTTCAGCCGCTCACGGTGCTCGTACAGCAGGTACGCGGCGCGGTGGAGCGCGACAGCGGTCTTGCCGGTGCCCGGCGCGCCGTCGACGATCATGACGCCTTCCAAAGGCGCGCGGATGATCCGGTCCTGCTCGGCCTGGATCGTGGCCACGATGTCCTGCATCGTGCCGGTGCGGGCCGCGTCGAGCGCGGCCATGAGGGCACCTTCAGAACCGATCGTCGAATCGGACTCGCCCGCCGCGTCCAGGTCCAGGACCTCGTCGTTCACCAGGCGCAGGCGGCGTCCCTTGGTGTGGAGGTGGCGCCTGCGGCGCACCCCGGCCGGGGACGCGGCGGTCGCCAGGTAGAACCGGCGGCCCGCCTCGCTGCGCCAGTCGACGAGCAGCTGCTCGCCGCCTTCAGCGTGGATACCGATGCGGCCCAAGTACATCGGCACGTCGGAGTCGAGGTAGTCGAGCCGCCCGAAGCACAGGCCCTCCTCGACCGCGTCGAGCTGGGCGATGCGGTGGCGGTACAGGTGCGTCTCGGCGTCGCGCTGCGAGCGCTCCTGGTCGTTCTCCACGTGCTTGAGCCGCGACTCGCCGAGCCGCTCGGCGGCCTCGTCGCGGAGCCGGTCGAGGCGGTCGTACAGCTCGTAGAGGCGTTGCTGCTCGAACTTGACGGCCGGAGTGATGGCAGCGGACACGGCTCTCCTCGGATGCGGAGCGGACGGGATTCAAGACGAAGATGCGCGGAGGGCCTGGGCGCTGCGAAGAAGAGTCGCCAGTGTCTCTCAGGCCGTGAAGAGGCGCAACTGATCAACCTTACCGCTCTCACGGCCGCCCCGTCTCGTGCCGGATCGAACGCCGAGACCGCGCGCACAACGCTTTCCGGGCACTAGTGCGAACCCGAACCCGAGGTTTCGCTACCGTATACGCCGATATCAGTACCCTGACCCCGATGTACTTGGAGAATCTGCCCATGGCGCGAGAACCGAATGTCAGAGAGAACTGGGGGAGCAGGCTCGGGTTCATCCTCGCCGCCGTCGGTTCCGCCCTCGGCCTGGGGAACATCTGGCGCTTCCCCGGCGTCGCCTACGAGAACGGCGGCGGCGCGTTCCTCATCCCGTACCTGGTCGCCCTGTGCACCGCGGGCATCCCGCTCCTCATCCTCGAGTTCACGATCGGCCGCCGCTTCCGCGGCTCGGCCCCGCTCGCGTTCCGCCGCCTGAACAAGAACACCGAGTTCATCGGCTGGTGGCAGGTGGCGATCTCTATCGTCATCGGCGTCTACTACGCGGTCATCATCGCCTGGGCCGCCTGGTACGCGTTCTTCTCGCTGGAGCAGCAGTGGGGCGAGGACCCGGCCAGGTTCCTCATGGTCGATTTCCTCCAGGCCGGAGGGCTCTACGACTTCGGGACCTGGCTCCCGGGCCTGGCCGTCGCCCTGGCCCTGGTGTGGCTCGCCACCCTCGCGGTGATCGGCGCCGGGATCAAGAAGGGCATCGAGGCCACCAGCAAGATCTTCATCCCGCTGCTGGTCGTGCTCTTCGGCGCGCTCCTGGTCCAGTCGCTCACGCTCGACGGCGCAGTCGACGGCCTGAACGCGTTCTTCACGCCCGACTGGGAGGCCATCAAGGGCCCGCAGGTGTGGCTCGCCGCCTACGCGCAGATCTTCTTCACGCTGTCGGTCGGCTTCGGCATCATGGTCACCTACGGCTCCTACCTCAAGCGCAAGTCCGACATCACCACCTCCGCGTGGACGGTGGGCATGTCGAACTCGTTCGGCGAGATCCTGGCCGGTATCGCGGTGTTCTCGGTGCTGGGCTTCCTCGCGCTCGAGACCGGCGTGCCGATCGAAGAGCAGTCCTATGCGGGCGTGGGCCTGGCGTTCATCGCCTTCCCGGCGATCATCAACACGCTCCCGTACCTGGCAGGCCTGTTCGGCGTGCTCTTCTTCGTGTCCCTCGTGGTCGCTGGCTGGGCCTCGCTCATCAGCGTGGTCGAGGTCCCGGTCGCGGCCTTCGAGGACCGCTTCGGCTGGGGCCGCAGGAAGACCGTCGCGATCGTCGGCGGGATCATGGCCGCGGCCTCGCTCCTGCTGTTCCCGACGGTCAACGGCCTCATGGTGCTCGACGTGACCGACCACTTCATCAACAACTACGGCATCGCGGTGGCCGCCCCGGTGGCGATCATCGCCGTGGTGTGGGTCCTGTGGCGCTGGCAGGAGCTGCGCGACGACGCGAACGCCACCTCGACGTTCAAGATCGGCCCGATCTGGTTCGTGTGCCTGGGCGTGATCACGCCGCTCGCGCTGGCGGTCATCCTGTTCTTCAACGTGCGGGACCTGCTGTCGGCCGGGCCTGAGAGCAATCTCGCCGCCTACCACGAGTACCAGGCGTTCGGCTGGTCCGTCGCGGGCGGCTCGCTCGCGTTCGCGCTGGTCATGGCGCTGGTGCTGCGCCGCAAGGAAGGACCGCCCGCCGTGCCCGAAGAGGTCTTCGACGAGGCCGGGTACGTCTCGATCGAGAAGGAGGTCGACCTGTGACCACCAGTGCCATCGCCATGATGATCGTCGCGCTCGCGGTGGTCGGGGGCGGCCTGCTCGTCTCCATCATCGCGCTCGTCCGCAATCCCGAGCAGCACGAGGACTAGTCTCCGCCGGCTCTTCCGTCGACAATGGCCGCACACGGTTCGTGTGCGGCCATTGTCTTTGCGTACTAAATGAGAACGCTTATTCGGCTTTTGGTGATTGGTCAGCGCTTGCCCCTTGTGTGGAGCAGGGTTAACTGTTAGGTTCCCTTTTAATTCGGCTCCCCAAACCGGTTCCACCGGAACGCCGAAGCAATTGCTGACCCATCGTCGATAGGAGACGAAGATGCGCACGAAGCGCAAAATCATCCTGTCCATCGCCGGCGCCGGAACCCTCGCGGTCTCGGCGTCCATGGCTGCCCTGGCCTGGGGCCACGGCTACACCTCCGACCCGCCGAGCCGCTCGGCCCTCTGCGCCAGCGGCGAAGTCACCGACTGCGGCGCCATCTCCTACGAACCCCAGAGCGTCGAAGGCCCCAAGGGCTTCCCCGCCGCCGGTCCCGCCGACGGCGAGATCTGCTCGGGCGGGCACGCCGAGTTCGCCGAACTCGACGACCCGCGCGGCGGCAACTGGCCCACCACCTCGGTGAGCGCCGGCTCGCAGACGTTCACGTGGACGATGACCGCCCAGCACTCGACGGCGACCTTCGACTACTACATCACCAACGACAGCTACGACCCGACGCAGCCGCTGACCCGCGCCATGCTCGAGTCGGAGCCCTTCGCGTCCTTCGAGATGGGCGGGGCGAAGCCCGACCACACGATGACCCACGACGTGACCCTGCCCGAGCGCAGCGGCCAGCAGCTGATCCTCAGCGTCTGGAACATCGCGGACACCGTGAACGCCTTCTACTCCTGCGTCGACGTCGACTTCGGCGGTTCCGGCGGCGGCGAGGAGACCCCGACCGACGCGGCGACCACCGACACCCCGACCACGACGCCGACGGACGACGCTTCGGCGACCGAGGACGCGGGCACCGGCTGCGACGCCTCGGCCTGGGCCTCCTCGGACGTCTACACCGCGGGCGACGAGGTGACCCACGAGGGCATCGCCTACCGCGCCGACTGGTGGACCACCGGCGAGGAGCCGGGCACCACCGGCGAGTGGGGCGTCTGGAAGCAGACCGCCACCTGTTAGACCAACCACCCGAATGACACGGGCCGCCCGGCTCAGTCTCGGCGAAGCTTGCGAGCCGTAAATTGGCTCAGCAGGGCGGCCCGTGTCGTATTAATCGCTTGACGCCGTTGCGGCACCGGCCTAACCTTGACGACGTCCTTGTTCCCGACGTTAGGCACTCACTTGAAGCTCTAGGTCGTAGACATCGCGCCATCACGTCTCTGCGTACGTGACCGGTGTGTCTTCGATCGAGGGGTGCCTGTTTCCGGGTTCTTACCTTTTCGCCGTCTTCTGGCGCGATGTCTCTCATCTCGATTCCGTTCAGCATCGACCTGAGAGAGGTCTCATGACCACCTATATCAACGTCCAGCAGCTCCGCTTCCTCTGGCCGGAGGGCGAGAGGATCTTCGACGGCCTCGACGTCGTCTTCTCCGACGGCCGCACCGCGCTCATCGGCGACAACGGCACCGGCAAGTCGACCCTGCTCAAGCTCGTCGCCGGTCTCCTGCAGCCCGAGTCGGGCACGATCGCGGCCTCCGGGCTCATCGAGTACCTGCCGCAGGAGCTGCCGCTCCGCCTTGGCGACACCGTCTCCGACCTGCTCGGCATCGCTGAGAAGCGCAAGGCGCTCATGGCGATCGAGGCCGGTGACGTGGACGAGGCGCACTTCAGCGCGATCGGCGAGGACTGGGACTTCCTGGACCGCTCCCGTGTCGCGCTCGACGAGCTCGGCCTCGACCACGTGGACTTCGACCGCACGGTCGCGACCCTGTCCGGCGGCGAGTCGATGCTCGTGGGCCTGGCGGGCCGCCTCGCGCGCCGCCCTGACGTGCTGCTCCTCGACGAGCCCTCGAACAACCTCGACGGTTCGGCGAGAAAACGCCTGTACCAGGCGATCCGCCGCTTCAACGGCACCCTCGTGGTCGTGAGCCACGACCGGGCGCTGCTGGAGCACGTGGACGCCGTCGCCGAACTCTACAAAGGGCGAATCAGGGTCATCGAGGGCAACTTCAGCGTCTACGAGCAGGTCATCGAGGCCGAGCAGGAGGTCGCGGCCCGCATGGTGCGCGACGCCAAGCAGGACCTCACCCGCCAGAAGAAGGAGCTCATCGCGACCCGCGTCCAGAACGACAGGGGCGCCTCGTCCTGGCGCCGCGAGCGCGAGCGCGGTGGCACGCCGAAGATAATGCTCAACGCGAAGAAGAACGCCGGCGAGGTCTCCTCGGCGAAGATCCTCAACGCGAAACTCGAGGACGTCGCCGAGGCCCGCGACCGCCTCGACGAGGCCGAAGAGGCGCTGCGCGACGACGGCGGGATCAACGTCGACCTGCCCGAGACCAGCGTCTCCTCCCACCGCGACATCGCGATCCTCAAGGGGCTCAAAGTGAGCGACCTCTACGGCGACGGCCTCGGGCTGCACCTGCGCGGCCCCGAGCGGGTCGCCATCACCGGGGACAACGGCGCGGGCAAGACCACGCTGCTGCGCGCGATCGCCGCCGCTGCCCGCGTCCCGCACGGGTTCCTCACGCAGCGGCTGGAACTGCTCGACGACGACGCGAGCGTGCTGGACAACGTGCGCGCGAAAGCGCCCGAAGCCGAGGAGAAGATGCTGCGGACCCGCCTGGCCCGCTTCGGCATGCGCCGCGACTCGGTGTTCCAGCAGGTATCTACGTTGTCGGGCGGCCAGCGCCTGCGGGCGGCCCTTGCGACGGTCCTGTCCTCGCAGCCCGCGCCGCAGCTGCTCCTGCTCGACGAGCCGACGAACAACCTCGACATGAGCTCGATCCGGCAGCTCCAGCAGGCGCTCGCGTCGTTCCGGGGCGCGCTCGTGGTCGTCAGCCACGACGAGGCGTTCCTCGACGGGCTGGGCCTGACGCGCCGGGTGGAGCTCGCCCGCGGGGAGGGGATCGCGGTCGACGTGCCGGTCGCGGCGTAGCGACCGGCGTGGAATACCGGACGGACGGCATCGGTGCGCCGATACTGGGTGCGCCCACTGATGAAGGAGCGCCGATGCCGCCTATCCGAGCCCTGACTGCCGCCGCGGTCGTCCTCGCCGGAGCCCTCGCGGGCTGCGGCGGCGAGGACCCGAAATCCGAGGACCTGGGCGGGTCCTGGACCGCCGCGCTCGAGGTCACCGCCGTGTGGAAGCCCGTGGCCCCGCAGGCGACCGGAACCGCGACGATCTCCTCGACCGGCAGCACCTCGGTGCAGCTCGCGGTGGTCGGGCTCGCGCCGAGCACCGAGTACACCGCGCACGTCCACGACGGCGAGTGCGACGAAGACCCGCCCGGCGGCGGCCACTGGCTGTCCGACCCGGACGGCGAGGACGCGGCCGGGAACATCATCGAGATGTCGTTCACGACCTCGGAGACGGGCGTCGGCTCGGCCACCGGTTCGAGCGAGCTGATCCTCGACGACCGGGCCGAGAGCGTCGTCGTCCACGCGCCCCAGTCGCTCACCGATGCCGAGAGCCTGGACTCCGACCGGGTCCTGTGCGGGGACCTCGAAGACAAGTGACCGGCACGCCGGGCCCGGGGCGCCGCCCCGGGTCTCGGTCACTGCGGCGCTTAATGGATGGCGGCCGGGCGTGCCGTCCAAGTATCGTTGACGATCGTCATGCCCAGCAGCATCCCTGAAACCCGAACGAGCCTGCGCGAGCGCGTCTTCGCCCTGCGTACGGCCGATCAGCGTGCCCTGCGCCGCCGCCTGCGCGAGGCCCGCGAACTCGAGGGCCCGGCCCGGAGCGAGGCGTTCGGGAAGCTCGAAGCGGACGTGGAGCGCAAGGAGGCCGCGCTGGCGGCCCGCGCGGCGGGCGTGCCGAGGATCGTCTACCCCGAGGCGCTGCCGGTGTCGCAGCGCAAGGACGACATCCTCGAGGCGATCCGGGACCACCAGGTCGTGATCATCGCCGGTGAGACCGGTTCGGGCAAGACCACGCAGATCCCGAAGATCTGCCTCGAACTCGGCCGCGGGGTGCGCGGCATGATCGGGCACACGCAGCCGCGCCGCATCGCGGCCCGCGCGGTGGCCGAGCGCATCGCCGAGGAGATGGGCTCGCCCCTCGGGGAGGCCGTGGGCTGGAAGGTCCGCTTCACCGACCAGGTGTCGGACAAGAGCTACGTCAAGCTCATGACGGACGGCATCCTGCTCACCGAGCTCCAGCACGACCGGCTCCTGAGCGCCTACGACACCATCATCATCGACGAGGCGCACGAGCGCAGCCTCAACATCGACTTCATCCTCGGGTGCCTGCGCCAGATCCTCCCCAAGCGCCCGGACCTGAAAGTCATCGTCACTTCGGCGACCATCGACCCCGAGCGGTTCGCGAACCACTTCGGAACGCCCGAATCCCCGGCCCCGATCCTCGAAGTCTCCGGCCGCACCTACCCCGTCGAGGTCCGGTACCGGCCGCTGCGCGACGAGGACGGCGAGGAGCAGCGCGACCAGACCGACGGCATCCTCGACGCCGTCAACGAGCTCGGCCGCGAAGGCGACGGCGACATCCTCGTGTTCCTCTCCGGCGAGCAGGAGATCCGCGACACCGCCGACGTCCTGGAACGCGCGAAGCTGCGGCACACCGAGATCGTCCCGCTGTACGCGCGGCTCTCGGCGCAGGAGCAGCACCGCGTGTTCTCCTCGCACACCGGCCGCCGGATCATCCTCTCCACCAACGTCGCCGAGACCTCCCTGACGGTGCCCGGCATCCGGTACGTGGTCGACGCCGGGTACGCGCGCATCTCCCGCTACTCGGCCCGCACCAAAGTGCAGCGCCTCCCCATCGAGGCGATCAGCCAGGCCAGCGCCAATCAGCGCGCGGGCCGCTGCGGCCGTGTCGCCGAAGGCATCTGCATCCGCCTCTACTCCGAGGACGACTTCAACTCTCGCCCCGAGTTCACCGACGCGGAGATCCTGCGCACCAACCTCGCCAGCGTCATCCTGCAGATGACCGCCGCGAAGCTCGGCCGCGTCGAGTCGTTCCCGTTCGTCGACGCCCCCGACTCGCGGAACATCAAGGACGGCATGGACCTCCTGGTGGAGCTCGGCGCGCTCGAGGACGTGCGCGCCGGGGAGCGGCGCCTGACGCAGGCCGGGCGCGACATCGCGCGCCTGCCGATCGACCCGCGCCTGGCCCGCATGATCCTGCAGGCCCGCACCGAAGGCTGCGTCCACTCGGTCGCGGTCATCACCGCCGCGATGTCCATCCAGGACCCGAAGGAGCGCCCGGCGGACAAGCGCGCCCAGGCCGACCAGTCGCACGCGCGCTTCAACGACCCCGACTCCGACTTCTCGGCGTACCTGAACCTGTGGCGCTACCTCGAAGAGGAGCGCAAGACCCGCTCCTCGAGCTCGTTCCGCCGCATGTGCAAACAGGAGTACCTGCACTACCTGCGCATCCGCGAATGGCAGGACCTCGTACGGCAGATCCTCGGCGTCCTCAAGAGCCTCAAGATCCCGATCGAGTCGCCCGACATCACGCCCGCCCCCAAGAGCGTCCACACCGCGCTCCTCGCCGGGCTCCTCTCCCACATCGGCGTCAAAGAGGCCGACACCCGCGAATACCTCGGCGGGCGCAACGCGAAGTTCGCGATCTTCCCCGGCTCGGGCCTGGCCAAGAAGCAGCCGCGCTGGGTCGTCGCCGGTGAACTCGTCGAGACCAGCCGCCTGTGGGGCCGCGTCTGCGCCAAGATCGAACCCGAGTGGGTCGAACCGATCAGCGAGCACCTCAGCAAGCGCACCTATTCCGAACCGCACTGGTCGAAGAAGGCCGGGGCGGTGCTCGCGTTCGAACGCGTCACGCTCTACGGCGTCCCGATCGTCGCCCGCCGCAAGGTCAACTTCGGACGCATCGACATCGAGACCAGCCGCGAGCTGTTCATCCGCCACGCCCTCGTCCAGGCCGAGTGGGACACCCACCACAAGTTCCTCGCGCAGAACCTCGCCAAGATCAGCGAGGTCGAAGAGCTCGAGAGCCGGGTGCGCCAGCGCGGCCTCCTCGCCGACGAGCAGACCCTCTTCGACTTCTACGACGAGCGCCTCCCCGCCGACATCGTCTCCGGCCGCCACTTCGACTCCTGGTGGAAGAAGGAGAAGGACAAGACCCTCCTCGACTTCGACGAAGCCCTGCTCCTGGGCGACCGCGCCGAAGGCGTCGCCGCCGACTCCTACCCCGAGATCTGGACCTCCGAAGGCGCCGACCTCGAACTCGACTACGAGTTCGAGCCCGGCTCCGCCCGCGACGGCGTCACCGTCGCCGTCCCCCTCCCGGCCCTCCAGCAGCTCGACCAGGACGCCTTCACCTGGCAGGTCCCGGGCCTGCGCGCCGAGTTCGCCGAAGCGCTCATCAAGAGCCTCCCCAAATCCCTGCGCCGCAGCTTCGTGCCCGCGCCCGACTTCGCGAAGGCCGCCGTCGCCCGCATGGCCCCCGCCCCGGGCCGGCCGATGATGGCCGCGCTCGCCGACACGCTCAAGTCGATGACGAACGTGCACGTCCCCGCCGACGCCTTCGACCTCACCAAAGTGCCCGGGCACCTCCTCGTCACCTTCCAGGTCAAGGACGAGGAAGGCAAGGTCCTCGCCGAAGGCAAGGAACTCGGCGCACTCCAGCGCCAGCTCGCCCCCAAGACCCAGGAGGCCGCGTCCGAGGCCTTCGACCTCGAGCGCACCGGCCTCACGACCTGGGACTTCGACGCCCTCCCCAAGCTCCACGAGACCCCGCGCAAGGGCTACACCGCGAAGGCGTACCCGGCGCTGGTCGACGAAGGCGGCTCCGTCGGCGTCAAGGCCTTCCCCGACCCCGGCTCGCAGACCGCGAACATGTGGGCGGGCACCAGGCGCCTGCTGCGCCTGAACACGCCCGACCCGCGCCTGAAGGACGCCCTCACCCGCAACGAGCAGCTCGCGCTGGCGACCGGCCCTTACACGAACGTGGACGCGCTCCTGGCCGACTGCGTGCGCACGGTGCTCGACAAGGTCCTCATCGAAGGCGGCGGGCCCGCTTGGGACCGTGAAGGTTTCGAGGCGCTGCTCAAGCGCGCGAAGCCCGAGGTCGCGGGCGAGTCGGTCGCAGTGGCCCGCAAGATCGCGGCGGTGCTGACCGAGGCACGTGAGGCGTCCCGGCTCCTCGAAGGCAAGTTCGACCTGCGCGCCCTGCCCGCACTGAGCGACATGCGCCGCCAGCTCGAAGGGCTCGTCGGCGCCGACGGCTTCATCGGCTCCACCGGCTGGTGGCGCCTCGACGACCTGCTGCGGTACGTGAAGGCCGTCAGCTTCCGCGCCAAGCGCGCGGTCGCCGACATCCCGGGGGACAAGGGCAAGATGGACGTCATCCAGTCCCTCGAGGCCGACCGGGACTCGCTCGCGCGCACCCGGCCCGCCGCGCTCCGCTCCGGCGAGGGCCGCGAGGTCCGCTGGATGCTCGAAGAGCTGCGCGTCAGCTTCTTCGCCCAGCAGCTCGGCACCCGCTACCAGGTGAGCGAGAAGCGCATCAGGAAGCTGCTGCAGACCCTCTAACGGGTATTCGCTCCCGGATGTCACACCCGGGGTGCATGATCGAGTTCCGGCGTACGCCGCGCACGGTACGGCTCATCGCCGCCACAAAGGTGATGTCAAGCACGCATCAATATGACACCATGAGATTGGGTGCACTGCGCCCGGAAACCGGAACCCTTCCACGACACCACTCCAAAGGAGGACGAAGTGTCGCAAGACAACGCCATCGAAACCGAGGGCCTGACCAAGCACTTCGGCGACCTCGTCGCACTCGACCACGTCGACCTCACGGCCCGGACCGGGACCGTGCTCGGCGTCCTCGGCCCCAACGGCGCGGGCAAGACCACCATGGTCCGCATGCTTGCCACCCTCTCCCGGCCCACGGCCGGCACCGCCCGCGTCGGCGGCTACGACATCGTCAAGGACGGCGCCCAGGTGCGCACGTTCATCGGCCTCACCGGCCAGTTCGCCGGCGTCGACGAACTGCTCACCGGCGAGGAGAACCTGCGGTTCATCGGCCGCCTCCTCGGCATGCCCACCCGCGACGCCAAGGCCCGCGCCCGCGAACTGCTCGCCCAGTTCAACCTCTCCGACGCCGCCGAGAAACCCGCCAAGGCCTACTCCGGCGGCATGCGCCGCCGCCTCGACCTGGCCGCGAGCCTCGTCGGACGGCCCCGCATCCTCTTCCTCGACGAGCCCACCACGGGCCTGGACCCGCGTGCGCGCGGCGAACTCTGGGGACTCGTGCGCGGCCTCGTCGCCGAAGGCACCACCGTCCTGCTCACCACGCAGTACCTCGAAGAGGCCGACCAGCTCGCCCACGAGATCGCCGTCATCGACCACGGCAAGGTCATCGCCACCGGCACGCCGACCCAGCTCAAAGCCAAGATCGGCGGCCAGAGCCTGCGCATCCAGCCCGAGGACCACGCGATGCTCGACTCCGTGCGCTACCTCGTCTCCGACCGCTTCCCCGACCTCGAACCCGTGGTCGAGGCCGGAGCCATCACCATCGGCGTCAACGACGACGGCATCATGCCCGCCCTCGCCGCCGACCTCCGCGACCGCGGCATCGCGCTCACCGAGTTCCACCTCGGACTCTCCAGCCTCGACGAGGTCTTCCTGACCCTCACCGGCCGCCGCACCGAGACCGAAGACGACGACGAGACCGAGACCGAGGAGCCCGCGAAATGACCGCCGCCACCATCGAAGCACCGGTCGTCCACCGGCCCGGCCTCGGCGCCACCGTCAGCCAGACCCTCTCCATGGCCTGGCGGCAGATGGTCCGCATCAAGCACAACCCGTTCGAACTCGTCGACCTCAGCCTCAGCCCGATCATGTTCCTGCTGCTGTTCGTCTACGTCTTCGGCGGCCAGATGGCCGGGTCCACCTCGGACTACCTGCAGTACGTCCTCGGCGGCCTCATCGCCCAGAACGCCATCTTCCTGACCATGTACACCGGCACCGGCATCAACGCCGACCTCCGCAAAGGCGTCTACGACCGCTTCCGCTCGCTCCCGATCGCCCGCTCCGCACCGCTGGCCGGGAAGATCTTCGCGGACATGTTCAAGCAGGTCTGGTCCATCGTGGTCATGCTCGGCCTGGGCCTGCTCATGGGCTTCGAGCTGCGCACCGTCGCGGGCGCGTTCCTCGCGACCCTCGTGCTCGTCGTCTTCGCCCTCGCGATCTCGTGGATCTCGGTCCTCATGGGCGTGGTCGCCGACTCCGAGGAGAAGGTCCAGATCTACGCGTTCGTCATCATCATGCCGCTGACCTTCACGTCCAGCGCGTTCGTCGACATCAACACGATGCCCGGCTTCATGCAGGCCTGGGCCAAGGTCAACCCGGTCACGCACCTCGCCGACGCGATGCGCGGCCTGCTCTCCTTCGGCCCCGTCACCGAACCGCTGATGTGGACCTTCGTCTGGGCCATAGCGATCTTCGCCGTCACGGCCCCGCTCGCCATGCGCGCCTACAAACGCAAGATGGTCTGAACATGAAGGGCCGCAACCGTTCGGTTGCGGCCCTTCGCGTCACGCCTCGCTCTTGCGGAGTATCAGGTGCCCGGCCTCGAATCCGCGCTTGCTGTGCGGCGAAGCCGACTCGATCAGCCGCGCCTTCTCCACGAACCCGCACTCCCGCAGGACTCCGGCCAGGCGATTGGTCGACAGCCGCCACGCCGGGGCGACCGTGTGGTCGAACTGCCAGCCCAGCCGGGTGTCGTTGGCGTGCGCGAAGAACCCCAGCATCAGCACGCCGCCCGGAACGAGCACCCGGTTGAACTCCGCGAACACCTGCGGCAGCTCCTCGGGCGGCGTGTGGATGATCGACCACCGCGCGAGCACCCCGCCCAATGAGCCGTCAGCGAGGTCGAGGGCCGTCATCGACCCTTCGCTGAAGGAGACCCCGGGGTACTCGCGGCGGGCGATCGCCAGAAGCTCGGGGGAGAGGTCGATCCCGACCGCGTCAAGGCCCAGCCCGCGCAGATGCGCCGTCACATGCCCGGGCCCGCAGCCGATATCGGCGACCAGTGGCGGATCGACAGCCTTGACGAGACCGGCGAACACCTCCAGCATCGCCAGGTCGTACAGGTCGTCGCCCCACGTCTCGCGCACGAGCCCGTAGTACTCCTCGGCCCGCTTGTCGTACCCGTTCCGCGTGCTGCTCAAGAACTCCGGCTCACTCACAGCACCCGAGGCTACCCGGCACGAACCGCCCCGCCGCCGAGGACCTTCCGCAAGACGGCGTCAGGGGACACACTCACTGTAGCCCTGCTGGAACGGGATCGGGCTCTCGGCGTCGCGGAGTCACCGGTCCCTTGGAGCAAGGCCCGCAAGGCGCTGTTGGATGCGGGGCGGGTGTTAGTCGGCGACGGTGAAGCGGGCGCGGCGGTGGTTCGGGTGTTCGAGTTCGTCGACCACTGCGACGGCGAGGTCCTCGATCGAGATCCGCGAGACGCCGTCGGCGTCCACAAGGAGGTCATCGGTTCCCTTGCGGTACTTGCCGGTCCGCTCGCCGGGTTCGAGGACCGCGGGCGGGCTGAGGTAGGTCCAGTCGGCGTCCTGCTCGGCGATGCAGCGGTAGTGCTGAGACGCGCTGGCCTCGGCCGCCGCGCGCCATGCCTCGCCGATGTAGCGGGGGTCGTCGAGGACGAGCCTGCCGCTGTCGGGGACCTTGAGCGTCGCCGCGCCGCCGACGACGAGGACGCGCACGCCGCTCTGCGCGGCGCCCTTGAGCAGGGCATCGGTGGCCGCGACCTGTTCGTGCTCGCTCGGGGCGCGGACAGCGCCGACGGCTGCGTCGTGTCCTCGGGTCAGTTCGGCGACCTCGGCCTGATCGGAGGCGTTGCCGATCGTGGTCGTGACGCCTTGGGGGAGTTCGCGGTTCGGGCTTCTGACCACGGCGGTGACTTCGTGGCCGCGTGAGAGCGCTTCGGAGGCGGTGCGGTAGCCGACGCTTCCGGCGGCTCCGAAGATAACGATGCGCATGGCGTTCCTTTCGCGGGGGGCAGTGGTGTCAGACGCGGGCGAGGGTCTTGGGCTTTTCGGTGGTCTGTGCGGCGGGCTTGGGGCGGGCCTGGAGTTGGGCGGTGACGGTGGCGGCGAGGGCCACGGCGAAACCGGCGGTCTGCCAGGGCGTGAAGGTCTCGCCGAGGGCGATCCACCCCACGGTCGCTGCAGTAAGCGGAGAGAGCAGGCCGAGGAAGCTCAACGGCACCACCGAGAGCCGTCCGATGCCGCGGAACCAGAGCCAGTAGCCGAGCGCGGTGTTCACCAGGCCGAGGTAGAGGTAGCCGAGCACGTTGGTGCCGGTGAACGCCGGGAGGGCGCCCTCGGCGGCGAAGGCCAGGGGGATGAGCAGGAGTCCGCCCGCGGTGAGCTGCCAGCCCGCGAGAGCCGCCGGGCCCGCTTCCTTCGGGATGCCCCAGCGCTTGGTGAGGACGACCGCCACGGCCATGGAGACCGCGCCGCCGATCCCTGCGGCGGCGCCGACGGGGTCGAGCTTCGCTTCGGCGGTGAGGACCACCATCGCCACGCCCAGGACACCCGTGATGCCCAGCAGCCAGGTGCGGACGCGGACCTTCTGGTGGAGGATCAGCATCGTCGCGGCCGCCGTGACGAGCGGGCCGACCGCCGCCGCCACCGCCGCGACGCCGCCGGGGAGGCGGTAGGTCGCGATGAAGAGCAGCGCGAAGAACGCGGCGATGTTGAGCGTGCCGATCACGGCCGACCTCCACCACCACGAGCCCCTCGGGAGCTTTCGTGACAGGAGTATGAGCAGGAGTCCGGCGGGGAGGGCGCGGAGCATGGCGGTGAGGAAGGGGCGGTCGGCCGGGAGGAATTCGGTGGTCACCACGTAGGTGGTGCCCCACATGACGGGGGCGAGGGCCGTGAGGAGGAGGTCCCTGGTGCTGCGGTTCATCGTGACTCCCTGAGGTAGCTTGTTAGAAAGTAGCTTACTCTCAAGCTACTTCAAGTCAAGATACTTGAACTTGAGTTAGATCACGCCGAGGTAAGTCGGCGACCCGAAGGCAGGTGGGCCAGAATGACTCCCATGACCGAAGACGCCGCGGACCGCGACACCGTGGACCGGATCGTCGAGCAGTGGCACCGCGAGCTGCCCGACCTCGAACTGGAGTCCATGGCCCTCTACGGGCGCATCCACCGCATCTCCCAGAAGCTCGGCGCGCGCCTGCACGAGCTGCGGTCCCGGCAGGGCCTGGGACGCAACGAGTTCGACGTGCTCGCGACCATCCGCCGCTCAGGGGGGCCGTTCACGCTCTCGCCCAAGGAGATCGGTGCGGCCATGATGCTCTCCTCCGGCGGGCTCACCGGGCGCCTCGACAAGCTCGAGGCTGCCGGGTTCGTCGAACGCCTGCCCGACCCCGCCGACCGGCGCGGATTGAAAGTGCGCATGACCGAACGCGGCCGCGAGGTCATCGAGGACGCCGTGCGCACCGGCGTCGACCTCCAGCTCGAAACCCTCGAAGTGCTCACCCCGGAGGAGAAGGCCCAGCTCAGCGCCCTGCTGCGCAAGCTGCACCTCGGCTTCGAGGACCAGCCCTTCGAGGTTTAGCGGGCTCGGCGAAGCTTGCGAGCCGTAGATCAGCGCTGCGTCAGGTCGATGTTGTAGTCGAAGACGTCGTACACGATCACCGGCGGAGGCGGCGTCTGCGGCTGCGCCTTGGGCGCCTCCGGCTCGGGCGGCGGAGGCGGGGTCAGGGCCTTGCACCGGTCCAGCGCCGCCCGCATCGGCTTCTCGCCGAACGGGTTGTGCGCCAGCGCTTCCTCCTCGGTGAGGAACCCCGACGCGACCTCGGCGCACATCCGCGCCACCTCGGCCATGTCCCGCACCTGCGAACGCGCCCACCAGTAGTCGGCCGGGTCGCCGTGGCCCGGGACCACGATCTGGGGCTTCCAGCTCAGCAGGTACTCGACCGCCTGCGGCCACTCGTACGGGAACGCGCCGTCGTACGAGGGCGGCGCGCCGTTCTCCAGCAGGTCCCCGGCGAACAGGACGCCCGCGTCGGGCACCTCGACGACCATGTCGGTGTCGCTGTGGGGGGGGGGGGGGGGGGGGGGGGGGGGGGGGGGGGTAGGGGGGGGGGGGGGGGGGGGGGGGGGGGGGGGGGGGGTGTGGGGTGGGGGGGGGTGGGGGGGGCCCGCAGGCCAACAA